>SUTG01000088.1 GCA_015063035.1 Methanobrevibacter olleyae | reverse complement strand
TCTTTGTTTCTTGATTGGAGCTTTTTTTATGGTATATATTATGACATTATTTTAGTTCGTTATATCCATATATAACGAAGTAAATAACAAGACATATACCAAAGCATAATAAAAGACATCAAACAAAGATAATATCATGAAACATATTATAGCAGAAACAAGAATCAATAAAAGTAATAGGTCTTTGATATCAACTATTCCAAATACTATTGTATCACTTGAAACATTAACTAATGTAGATAGCATACAATGGAGTTATGAAATAATTGATAACAAACATATTTATTATGTGGATTTTATCAGAAAATCCAATCAAGAAACAAAAGCAGATGAAAACAACAAAGAAAAAACATCAAGTAATATATATGTAACAACAGAAAAACAAGAAAAAACAAAAAAGAAACATATATCATCAATAGATTATGATGTATTACCATCTGATGAAACAACAGAAACAGATAATACATCAGATGAATCATTTGAAGATACACATAACAAAATAATGAAAGCATTAGAAAGAGATGAAAAAGGAAATAGTACAATCATCAAAAAATCATTACATGAAACAGATGAAGATGAATCAGAAAGATATCAAGAATTACTAAATACCAATTCACATAGACTAACTAACAAAGATAACACATACACTATATCAATTCAAAAAAACCAAAGAAAAACAAAATTAACATTCAAACTACATTTCATAACAACAATCAAGAAACAAAGAATATGTAACATCACATATAAAGATGGTTCTTTATCTGATTCACAAAAAGCATTAACCAACTTATCAAAAATGAATAAAGATGAAGTAAATGAATTTATCTTAGAAAACAATCAAAAAGCTAAATCCAATCTTGAAAAATATGAACTCTTATAACTCCAACAACTAATCTTTTTTTCTTATTCTTTTTTTCACATTCTCAAACTTGAATCCATCAACAACAAAATCTGCATTATATGGAGCATACAAGACTAAACCACATGAAAGACATGATGTTTCATGTAACTTATAATCATGATGAAACTTTGTATAATCACATTCAACACATTTTCTTATGATGGATTGATTCTTTCTTTTAGCTTTGGATTTTCTTTTCATAGTACAATCATTACATCATTTCAAACTATCATTCATCATCAAGATTTATAATACTTAGAGTAATTAGTATACATTTTATTGAACTTATTCCATGTTTTACGATACTCTATTAATTCTTTTCTTTCTGTATCTGAAATAATATAACAGTCATCATTGATTATTGTACCTTTCAATACTTTTTTCATAAATATCATCAACATCAATTTTTCATTGTGATTTCGGTGATTTCGGTGATTTTCTTATAATTGGATATACCAGTAAATACAAAGATAATAAGGTTATGAATTCTATGAATGTTACTTTTTTTTATTAATTATAAATATCACATTCAACAAACATTATTATCTTAGAATGATGTTATTTTACTCCAATGATTTTACTTCAATCTTTTCATCATAACCATCTGCAATTAACTTAAATTCATTCATATCATAACAGATATCTTTTCTATAACTGCTTTCTTTTCCATCTTCTTTCAAACATTGAATATCATGTATCATTTTAGCAATAGAAAAACCATCAGATTCTAAACATTCCAATACTTTAGAAAGTGTTTCCAGTTCCTTATGAGTAAATGTTAACATTTCAATATTCATAAAAAATTCATGTCTTAAACCAACAAAATCTAAGACATACTTATCAATAATTTCTGATGCAATATCAACTGCATATGCTCCAATCATGACATGAACGTTCACATCTTCAACAAAGTATTCAATAAGAGTATTGAAATATTTTTGTAACAATTGGTTATTTACATCAAGATTGATTTGTTGATTCTCTTCTTTATTCACATAACAAGATTGAAAGTTAAAATTATCTCTGTAAAAATACAACAAGTCATTTATTAATCTAAGATGTTGTTTAGCATAATATACAAAATCATATCCAGTTCTTACAGTATTTTCAAACATGGAGTAAAACAATATTGTTTCCTTACTAACATCTATATCAGATGGTTCTTTGTAAATGATTTGTTTAAATTCATCAACATCAAAATCATCTTTCATCTTTTCCAGTTCTTTCACTTGATTCAACTGAAAATCAAAAGTTGTTTTCCTTTTTGATTCATGATTACTATTTACTTTCTTAATCTTCTTTTCAATCTTCTTAAAGTATTTCTTTCTATCTTTTTCTTTCATCTGCTTTACTTTATCAACATCAATATTTTCATTCAAATCATACACATACATATAATTCATAATTCATCATCTCTTTCATCACTTGTTTCATTACTCCTTTCATCTCTTAATGTTTGAAAAGCATCAAGAAACATTTGTATATTCTTATTTCTATTTTCAACATTAGAATCATCATCACATGACAAATATTTTCTATAATCCTTAGTTAACAATCCATCTTTAACATTCATAACAACATCTCTTCCAATTCATCAATATTCATATCATTAATATCTGCATCATCAACTGCTATTGCACCAGTAACTGATGCACCAGTCATTGCATCATCAGATGCTCCAACATCAAACAATAGACTAACATTATATTTCTTTTCCAACAATTCCATCTGTTTATATTCATCAGAAACAACATCATCATCAAACAAACCATCAACAATATCATCTGATTCAATAACATAATCAATATCAAATTGTTTCAAATCATAAACAACAGATTCATCAATTGAAAACTTTTTCAAATACATCTTAGGAAAAGAAAACAAATCACCATCTTTAACCAACAAACTAAATTCATCATCAATTTCTGAAAGCTTATCAACTGCATCATGATAAAACATTACTGTTTCCTTTGATTCAACAATATCATCAACAGAAAATTTTCCATTACTCATAACATCAAGAAAATCTTGAATATCATTCTTTTTACAACTAACATAATTCATATGAAAATCAATAAACAAAGCTTTGAAAGACATATTAAGACTATCAAACATCACATCATCAACATCATAAATTGAAACCAATTGATACAATGATAACAACATACTTTTAACATGACTTAACAAAGAATATGTAATATTTACAAAAGAAACAAATCCAACAATCAAACCAGTAATAGCATTTTGTAAAACAATACTTTCTTGAATATCATCAAACATTCTATTAAGCAGTTTAGTTTCCTTTTCATGATTCAACATAAGATTCTCATTAATTGATTGAAACAATACTGCTAATACATAATTCAATCTCATTTTTTTTACTGATGGTTCTGAATAACTTTCTTGTATACTTTCAAGTATCAAATCAATATTTTCATTGAATGACTTTTGAAACATCATTGCATCTTTCTTATTTTCATCAAAAATAACATCTGATGAATTATATACATCTTCAAAGTTCACATAATGAGAATAATAATAAGCTACACTCCTTTCAATGTATCTTTTTACTTCTTTCATATCCATACTTCTTATCTTTCTTTTCTTTTCATTTTGAAGTTGTTTTATAGTATTATTCATATACATCATTCTTTGTTTTTCTGTAATTCTCTAAGTCTTTCATCAATTTCATTTATTGCATCAATATTTGATTCCATCTTATCAATACTTTCTGAATCAACATCAGATGTTGAAAGTTTAAGAGATTCAATTTCACTTTGTAACATATCAATTTCCTTATCATTAATCAAACTTGAAAGAGTCTTAATTAATCCATTTAATGTTTTCCAGTATTGTATCCTAATGTTTTCTTTTTTGTCATCTTTGAATCTTCCATTGATTGCTTTATGTTGAACTTTACTGATTGCATTAGCAGTTACTTTAATAAGATTATCTCTATCAATATCATCAACATTTATTTCAACTTCATCTGTATTAACCATATTATCTATTCCTTTCTTGTTTCTGATTCATCTATTTCTTTCATGTTTTCCTTTAAGTGTTTCCAGTAAATAGAATTATCAACATCAAAGCCTAATCTTTGTAAAACATTCTTGTATTTCAAAGGATTCACATATTTCAATTCATAAGTATATTTCATATGTGGATATTGTTTTCTTAATTTACTGTTTTTTCTAAGTGGTTTAATCTCTTCAACTGGAAATAATCCATAATCCACCATTAAACCAACTCCTTTTGTTAATACAATGTCTTGTTTGATTGTTTCATGTATTCCATTACATAAAGGAACTTTAATCCTAAACTCCTTTTGAACTGTATAAATTTCATCATGATATATTTCATCATAAGTATATCCTAATTCTTTCAATACCATAATGAAAGCATTACATGGATTCAAACCAGTTCTAAATTCTACATTATCACCTAAATCATTCTTAGTAATATCAATACATTCATCATAACTAACTTGTTTTCTAACTGAATCAATTGGTTCTAACATTCATCATCATTCCATTATATGCACCATAACAACACATTAAACCAACATCAATAAAAGATGCTCCAACAATTGCACCAGTAATTGCACCAGTAACAACACATTTTCCAGTAACAAAGATTACAGAAAAAAAATAATTTCCATCACATGATGAAACAACAGAGCATCAGATGAAAATTCATTTTTGAATGATAATCTTCTTGATTTTGTTTTCTATTTGAATATTGTTTGAATAACCAACATCATTCATGAC
>SUTG01000102.1 GCA_015063035.1 Methanobrevibacter olleyae | reverse complement strand
TTTGTTTGATGTCTTTTATTATGCTTTGGTATATGTCTTGTTATTTACTTCGTTATATATGGATATAACGAACTAAAATAATGTCATAATATATACCATAAAAAAAGCTCCAATCAAGAAACAAAGAAAATATTGAAACAGAAATGAAACAAACAATGATTCAAAGAATGTAAACCATCTAAAAACATGGATAACCATGTTGTTAAGGAAATAAAGCAATTACAAGAAAGTTATTTTTACTTCATTTTTTGATGAAAAAATATATTGTGAAATATACTGTTAATTGTTTAACATTAATAGACAAAAAATAGACAAAAAAATCCATGAAAATATGATGATGAAATCCATGAAAAAACAATCTGTTTTCAATCAGATAACGGAGCATAAGAAAAACAAACTATGAATAATTGTTTAAAAAAGAGTAATCAAATTATAACAAGTTGTTTCAATCATATTTGAAAAAAAATCTTGAATTTCATGATACAATTTCAAGTGTATTCTTTGTTTGATAGTACACATAATTTATACACTTTTTGAAGTGTATAAAATAATTAACAATGATATTTTTTCATGAAATCCACTATATATATTAAGAACATGAAACAAAGTATGAGTATAGCAGTAACCTTTCATTACTGTTATGTGCATTAAATAAAATGGAGTGATTTAATTAATCATTTCAAAGAATTATATCATAAAAACAAGTGAATTGAACTATATAAGAACTGTAGCAATCAATAATCTTAAACAACTTTTCATATGTGAGAGTTTGAAGAGTTGTTTTTTTATTGATACCTATTACTCATAAGTAACATGGATTTGTTTTCTTAGAGTAAAAAAAAGGTTTCAAATTGATTAAAGAACGCTAAAGTCCTTATATGTATCATTATAATAATGGGTATAATCAAAGTTATATAAAGGTTTATGCTTTAAATGATGATTGATTGTATGATGACTATTTTTATAATGTGATGCTTTCATTTTAACAAGTTAACTATGATGATTATTTGAAACAAGTAATTATTGATGCTCTTTTTAGGTTAAAGTGATTTAATGACAAAATGTATTCAAGAAGATACAGAAAATGTTTTCAAATGTGAAAACAAAGAAAATATAGTAACTTTTGTTAAAGCAATTGAGAATGTTAACAACAATGAAATTTCATCAATGATTCATAAGGATTTTGAACTATTGTTTGAACTGGAAAACATGATGCTTAAATTACAGAAAGCAATGAATAAACAAGAATGTTATCAAGAAGATAGTATTTTGATGAATGATAACATTGATGAAATTCATGAGATAATACAGAAAATCAAATTTAAGTTACTAACTATAGACAAACAGAAACAGAAACATCAATTAATTATTGATGAATGTTTTTCAGATACAAGAATGATATATCATGTACTGGATTGTAATAAAGAAGTGATAATATGAGTAAAACAAGAGTTTTCAGTTATTTTGATAAAGCTAACTATGATTATATGATTGAAACCAAAGCTAATTTAATAAGTGATGGATACAACAACAGTTCAAGTTCAAAGATTATACAGTTAGCTATGAATGAATTAAGAAAAAACAATGAATACAAAGATGTAAAAGAAAAACTATTAGAAATGGATATGATACAATGAATGAAACATTAGAATCAACAGTAAATCAAGCAGTATTAAGAGGTAACAAATTCAATGAATATACCATAAAAGAACCAGTGGATCAAGAATATTATGATGGTGAAATATGGAATCCAGTTCCTAATGAATCATTAGTTGGAATCTATGTTGATTGTCTTTCTGATGTTGGAAAATTTAACCAAAGAATGTATGTTATTGATGGTGATAGACTTGATGGAAAATATGATAAAATCTTTGGTTGTACATCACTTGATAGACAAATGAAAGAAATAGAAAAAGGAACTATAATTGAAATCAAATACATTGGTAAAAACCAAGAAAAAGGATATCATGAGTATAAGATAAGCAGATTAAGAAAACAAGAAAATCAGTAAATGAAACAATGACATTCAGAAACAAATTCAATAAAACAAGAAAAGGAATTTATAAAGGAAAATCCTTTCAATTACAATAATAATTTATGTCATCAAAGATTATTATATGTTTTCCTTTTATTTTCTTTTCTTTAGGAGTATAATATGACAAAAGACAAAAAGAAATT
Organism: Methanobrevibacter olleyae; assembly: GCA_015063035.1. GTDB lineage: Archaea > Methanobacteriota > Methanobacteria > Methanobacteriales > Methanobacteriaceae > Methanobrevibacter > Methanobrevibacter olleyae_A. The sequence continues at coordinate 2,670 of SUTG01000102.1, read as the reverse complement.
CAGTAAGAAAGAATTAGCTTATATCTGTTATCATGTGAAACAAACAGAAAACAAACAATTACAGTATGAATTGGAACTGTTATCAGATGATGAAAAGTATGATGAAGATAAACTGAAATCTATGTTTGATGGATTATCTGATGCAGAAAAAGAAAAGTTGGATCAATATTCTTTTGATGATATGATTGATTATAAACTGGAAATAGGTAATCAAGAAATTCAAGAAAAAATTGAAACCAAAGAAAAAATGTTAGAATCAAATCCTTTCTTGAATTGTATTGAAATGAATCATGATAAATTCTATGGTGGTTTATTAGGTAATGGTGAAACTTATGAAAATGGAATGCAGAAAATAAATTTGTCATGGAAACAAACTTGTAAAGAATTACTTGTTGAATCCATCAAGATATATTGTACTCCATATAAGAAAGAATATTATATTAAGACTGGTGAAAATGGATTGAAATATATTGGAAACAACTATGAATCATATCTTGAAAACTTGTATAGTATGATATCCTTTCAGTATACAACATTAATTCCTTTCAGTAGTTTCATCAGTAACATCAAGAATCTTAGAGTTTATGAAGATTTAGAACCAAACAGAGATTATATTTTATTCAATGATTGTTTGTTAAATGTTGATACTGGTGAAACAATAGACAAATCAAACATCAATGCAGAAAAAGTTCCTTATGCTATAATTGATTATAATTATCTTCAAGAAGATAAAGAAGTTCAAGAATACATAACTGATTTGTTTGAAAGAATTGATACAAACAATCTTTTAAAATCTTTGATGTATGGAATGTTTAACAAAAGAGTTCTAAAAAAGACATCTGCAATATTCAACATTCAAAAATCCAATACTGGTAAAACATTAATTGTAACTCCATTTACAGAAATTGGATTATTTAGAAATGTGAATCATGAGATGTTAAAAGGAAATGATAAAAGTGAACTGTTTAAACAATATTATACTATTGTCTTTGAAGAGATTCAAGAAAAAGTAATTAATGGAAGTGGATTCAATAGTCTTGTTGATGATACATCAATTGCAGTTCCAAGAAAATATAAAGATGCAATTGATATTCCTAAGGAACTTAAACCAGTAGTTTATATTAATGGTGAAAGTATGCCTAATTTTAAAGGTAGAACTAAAGGAAGTTATAATAGATTTGTATTTACTCCAAATTACAAAGAACCATTAACAGAAAAAGATTATGAATATCTTCATGACAAAGCAGAAACAGTTGGAGTTGAACTTATAAGACATCTGATTAAATACATGAAAGATGTTGGAAAAGTTGTTATTATGATAAACATTAAGAACTCCATCAAATCAGAAAAAGAAATCTTTGAAATGAAAGAAAACAAAGTAAGAATAATGTTTGAATATATTAAACAAGATCCATTGATTGATAGAAATGAAACTTATTGTATAAGTGAAACAATACTTGTTGAACTAATAAAGGAACTTCAACATCAAGGAAATATTACTGTTGATTTATTCAATAGTGATACATCAATCAAACAATTCATCAAGAAAACATTGATTGAAAATATGGATACAGATATTGATGAAAAAGAAACATTAGTTAAAAAAGTTACAAAAGATGGTGAAAAACAAAAATCATGTAGATTAAAATACATATATCAGTTAACAGAAAAAGGAAAAGAAATAGTTACAGATTTAGGATATGAAATAAGTTCATTAAGATATCAATAGGATTCTATGAACTTATTTTTTTTTGAAGATTTTTCTTTGTAACCTTTGTAACCACTTTGTAACCACTTTGTAACCACTTTGTAACCAATAGGAAAACACTTCAAACAATGGAAACAAGACATCTAAGAAGAGATAACAATAAAAATATTATTGATGGTTACAAAATATTGAATGAAATCTTTTTCTGAAAATAGAGTAATACTTTTATTTACTCTCTATATACACAGAAAAGTTTTACCTTTGTAACCTAAGTTTGTAACCATGAAAGATAGAACTGTATATGATAAACAAGAATCAAACAAGTTTTAAATCTTTGGTTACAAATGGTTACATTAACTTTCAAAGATAACCAAGAAAGCAATGAATGATGCAGATAAAAACAAGACTGTACAAACTGGTTACAAACTGGTTACAAAAGTAACTTTGTAACCAATTTTTGTAAAAAAATTGAGATGGAGTAATACTTTCAAGAAAAAATAAGAATCAGATGAAAATATTATTATGTCATTAATGAAAGAAAAATGTGATTGAAATGATATCAGAAAAGTTAATTAAAAGACTTGAAAAACTTGAATCAGAAACAGAAATTAAAATAACTCCAAGATATATAGATGCAGATGATACAATTTTTGATGTAGCAACATATATTCATCATAATATCAAGAATACTTTCTTTGTTATTGAATGTGAAATGAAATATACATCAAATATATCATCAAATGTATACAATTATTCTTTTGAAGTTCAAACAGTAAATGAGAATAGAATAACAGATTTTAACATGAAAAAAGAATTGAAACAAAGATTAGATAATGTCATGAATGATGTTGGTTATTCAAACAATATTCAAATAGAAAACAAAATCAAGAAGATTATCATTCAAAAATGAATTTTCATCTGATGCTCTGTTGTTTCATCATGTGATGGAAATTATTTTTTTT
>SUTG01000089.1 GCA_015063035.1 Methanobrevibacter olleyae | reverse complement strand
ACAATATACTAAAAAAAGAGGCATAAAAACACCATAAACAAGGCCGTTACACCCCCATAAAAAACAAAAAATAGAACATTTAGGAATAGGAACACCTAAAAAAAATACATCACAGTATAACTAAATTCTCAATACTAACAAGCCCCTTAACCTTCAATATAGGATCATCAAGATAAGGATTAATAACAAACTCTAAAAAATCCTGACTAGTAACAAACTCTTTACTATTCAACCTAATAAAATAATCAGGGCTATTCTTCTTACCCCGTTTACTTACCCTAATAGGAATTACCCTTACAGGTTTAACAACTTCAGGGCTGTTATGAAGTCTACTAATATCAGTATCATAAAGACAATTAGTGTCTTCAGGTAACATCGTTAGAGGTGTTATGAAACTTGTTTTAAGTCCATTATACAAACTTACTATATAACCTAAAGTCTTAACCTCCTCATGTGTTATGGACGTCCAATAATTTAACAGTTCCACAGGAATATAAACCTCTTTATATTCATAGGTCTTAGTCTTTGTCTTAACTTTGTTTATCGTTATATTTTGTTTATACGTTATTCTTATATTATTTTCATAAGTGTTTTTTAGCATAGGATACACCACTATTTAACACCACCATACTATTTAGATACACTACTCATGCCACATTATTTGGGAATATTAAAATTTTCATTATCATAAGTGATATTATCATACTTGACCATACTAGATAATAAAGGGTTATTATTAGCTTCTTTTTCAGCACTATAACGCCTAATAATTCCTTTTATTTCTTCAGGTGTATAACCTTCTAATACATCTTCAATATTACCCCTGTAGTAGCCTTTACTATCCTGTATTAAACTATTTATAATGTTTTCTTCTAATGTAGCTTCAACATCTAAATATTTTACTTCAGGCACTTCAATATTAGCTATATGTTCAATATCACTTAATAGGCTTTTATTGAGTTTTTGAGCTTCACGTAACGCCTTTATTTTTTTATCAGGTGCTAACTCTTCATTTTTAATTATTGTATCTATTTCAGTATTCAGGGCATTAAAAATTTTTTTGTCAATATTTATACTCTCTTCCTCATAGATTATTAGTGTTTTTTTATGGCTTTCTATTAATTGTATTTGAAGATAATTGTCATAGTCAATAGTTCTTTGTTTCCACGTCCATAGGCTAGAAGCCTTTTTTATTTCATTATAGGTGGGGTAACGCTCTAAGTAAGGTTCTTTTTCTTTCATTATTTCAATTACTTTTTTTAGTCTACGTGTTCCTTTCATATCTCTGAAGTAGGTAAACCATTTGTAAGCGCTTTCAGGTTCTTTATTTTGTCTTAACCAGCTGTATTTATTTTCTTTAGTTAATATTACCATTGTTTTATTAGCTCCTTTTTTTATTCAATATCATAAAAAAATATATCCATGCACCCGATTTTACTTGATGTTACTTGATTTTTTGATATAGTTATAAATACTACTTCTAACAAAAATATGGAAGTTAAACCTATGTATAATAGTTTCAAACTGTGTTTATGTGGGTTTATGTTCAACATTTATTTTATTATTGTTCTACCGTCCAAAGTGTTATTTATATCCCTAATTTATTTGGGTTCATTTGGGTTCATTTAGTGTGATGATATTATTTTAATATTTACACCCTTCTAATTATTTCTTCAATAATCCTATTTTTTTCTTCAACCGTTCCAATAGATCCAACATTTACACCATCAGCACCACTAACCATATAACTATATCTTACTTCAGCTATACCCTCTAACCAATCATTACAATTACCCCCCAACCTAATTGGGTCTTCAACTGTTACAGGTTTCAGGTCAAGTTTTTCAAGTGTTACAGGTATTTTACTTAACTCTTTAGAAACTCTTTTTAACATTCGTTTAGCCTTATTTAACTGTTTAATCATTCTTCTTTTAAATTCCTGTGGTGTTTCAAAAACAGTATTACTATACCTTTCAGGGTGCTTTTTCTTCAGGTGTACATAGTAACGTCTTTGCGGATAATAAAATTCTTCCTGAAAATACACCCCACTTAAACACATCTCACTAAAAAAAATCTCATTTGTTACATCGATTAAATTAGTGTAAATTTCCAATATATTAGCTGTTACAGGTAATTTATCTAACAAGTTTACAACAATTTCAAAGCTGTTTATAACACTTTCTAAACTGGTTAATACTTCCTGTTTTAACAGTTCAATTTTAGTATCAATCTTATTCAGGTCATTAATGTTAATATCATAGTAGGTGTTATGTTCTTTAATATTGTTTATACTGTCTTTAATCAGGGTTAAAGTGTTTTCATTTATTGAATTAACAATTATTTTTATAGAGGTTTCAGCTTCAGAATCTGGCATAATATATAATATATATCATCAAGGGACATATATAATAATTTGGGTGGTAACACACCTAATATTAATTAGTGTGTGTGAGGGGTGCTTTAATGGGTGTATACTCGTGTGTGATGTGGTTAAACCCTGTGTTTTCCAACTTTTTTGACTGTGAACACCCACCCCACTAAGAGTAATACAAAAATAAAAAAAAGTATTACCCAGGGTTGAACACACTAACACCACCCAAAAACTTGAAAAACACAGTAATAGACCACCCCACAGGCCTTTACACACCCAAATAACACCCCCTCACATACTCTTTCTTTCTTTGCTTACTTTCTTTCTTTAACACACACTACAAAAAGTATTACAAATTTACTCAAAAAATAAAATACATCAAAAAACCAAATTCTTAAAAAACCAAATAAAGACCATACAGTTAATTAAATCAAAAAGTAAAATATAACAGGGTTATACTGTGGGTATCATCAAGGTACGTGAGAAACCTTTTAATTAACTGAAACCTATTCAAAAACCAATATAAAAGCCTCTAACACAGTAATACTAAAAGGGTTTCCGAGTGGTTTCCTAAAAACACATAAAAAGGTTTCCAAAAAAGAAGAAAAAATAAAAGGATACAATCAAAATAAAGAGATTTACACCCTTTTTGAAAAAAAGGTTTCCAAGGTTTCCAACATAGTGAATAAACCCATGTTTAAAAAAAAATAATACATAGATTAGTATCTATATATGAGTTTCAAAAAAAACCATAGTGTATACTATATGTAGAAACCTCAGAAACCTTTTTTTTAGAGAGAGTATATTTATTATTTTTCTGAATACTAAACTCTATAGCCTTGAAAAAGGTTTCCAAGGGTAAGAAACCTCTGAGAAACCCTTTTTTTATAACCCCTCTCATGTACTCAAATAACTAAAAGAAGGCCACACAAAAGAAAAAAAGGTTTCCGAGAAAAAAAGGCTAAAAAAATTAAAAATTAGATTTGTCTATAATCCAAGTAATGGCTGATATTTAAAAAAAGAAAAAAGAGTAATGGGGTTTACTGGAATACAGTTTCTATTAAATCTTTTAAAGTTAATCTAACGGCTTTACTTCCTATCTTCTTAACTTGCTTATGTACACCGTTTACAGGTGCTACTAAGTCCTTAAGTGTTACCTGAATATCTTTATTTTCATTCAATATAGGTATAATATCCTGTGTTATAGCTATTTCAAGGCTTTCAAAGTCAGGGGGTAATCTACTTACAGCTGTAGTAATCCCTTTTATGTTACCTTTAACTATTTCTTCATATAACACCTTTTTAAGAGTATTCACATTATATAAAGACTTACTTATATGGTCATCTATAGTGGTCTGTAGATCCTCATTGTCTTTAGGTGTATCAGGTTTCAAGCTTTCATTAACAGCCCCGAGGATATAATTATATAATGTGTACCTTATTATTTCTAATGTATCCACAGGGTTAATATCAGCGTTGAAGGTATCTGTATTATAGTTATAGATCATGTTGCTTAGGTCGGTGTTCATATCAGCTATAGTGTACATCTCTAATATGATGTTTTTAACAAAGTCCTTATTAGTGAATATATCACATATACCCGTTTTCTTACCTTCCTGTTTGTTTATATAGTCTATCCTGTGAATTAATATATTTATGAATATCCCAAAGAATTTGTTTAGAGTAACACGTTCCTTGTTATCAGGGTAACCTATATTTTTAGCCTCTACATCTTCAGGGGTTATTTTTTCAGTAAGGGTGTATAACTGGTTTGTCAATCTTCGTCTATTTCCATAGTCAGGCTTGAATTGAGAGTTACTGTTTATTACTATGTTCCTATAATTTGGGTAACTGGTTAAGGTCTTACCTTGATCGTTACTTTTTTCTCTTACGTACATACTGGTTATACTGGCCTTAATATCCCTACTTAACTCGTTATCCCATTGGGTTATAGGGTTAGCTATACCGTCGGCCTCATCAATCATGAGGGGTAATGTACTTTTAGTACATTGTTCACCATACCTGTAAATAGTGTTAATACTACTATAAAGCTTAATATTCTTATTTTCTATAGGTATACTACTGAATTTTAGTATAAATTCACAGTTATAGCTTTTACCCGCCCCACTTGTACCCGTCATACTGACAGCCCTAATGTCTGGCGTTTGAATACTATACTCCTCTGAAACCTGTTTATTAATGTATGTTAAAGGTAGCTGACAACCTGAAATAGTGTTAGCTATGTACTTTTCAATATCCTTGTAATAGTTACTTATGTCTTCGTATTCTTCTAATACTTCTTTGATTTCTTCAGGTGTTACCTCTTTTTCTATGTATTTGGTTATTTCTTCAGTAAGTCCTACATAGCCTATGTTGTTATTATTGACGTCTAAATAAAAACCTTCAGGTGGGGTTATCTGTTTATATTTAGCCTCACCTTTGATAATATAATATTCAATTATATTTTTTAGTATTTCCTTGGTTTTTTTCTCATCTCTAGTAAAGGTTTCTTTATTCAATAAACCTGTTAAAATGTCTATATCTTCAGGGCTAGTGTTCCCTTTAACACCTGTGGTGGTGGTGTAGTCTATGCTGTATAATGTTTTATCACTTTCTATTAACGGGTTTATGTGTTTTTCATGGTAGATAGTTACCCCTGTGATTTTACAACTCATTTTAATGAATTTATCCCCCTTATTGTTATAGGTAAATAATATGTTATCTTCAACGTCCATGATTAGGCCATTGTCAAGGGTTATATAATCTTTTTCGTCTTCAGGGTTATTTACTACCTTCTTATCATGGCTATATATTGCTTTTTTCAATTGGGTTAAATGGTCATTTAATTTGGCCTTTTTACCCTTATTGTTTTCGATTACATTAGTCATTATCTCATTAAAGGTAGTCCACCCGTAAAGGTGTGAACCCTCTCTATAGCCTTTAAAACAGCTTCTTACACTACCAATACGAGGGGGTTCTTCGTCTTTAGTTCCACTATGGACAGCTATAACTATTTCTTCTATTGTTTCTTCTTTGTATTCATGGTTTAGTAAAGCCCCTGTAAATGCCCTATATGTTTTTTCACGTATTCCTTTTTTTAATGAGTTAAATAGTGGTGTGGCATGGTTTATTACTTCCTGTTTATTTGTTTCACTTGTTACCCTTGTTTTTCTTTCAGCTGGCCTGTCTTTGTTATTATTACTGGATTTATTTTTATTTACTGTGTTCATTTGGTTATTATTTATTTTAGTTTCAGGATTTAATAGGGCTTCTAAAAAGGTTTTATCTACAGTATAACCTAATGATTTAGCTAGTAATGTGATGGCCTGTTTAACCCCTATGGCTTTAGGTGGTTTTTCATTATAGATAATTTCATAGGTATTGTTAGGGCTTGAACACCCTACAACTTTCTTAGCACCTTTAAACACATCAATAGCTATAACCTCACCATCTTTAGTAAATAAAACATTTTTATGGTCAGGGCTGTTGGTATAGTCTACAGCCTCTTCGTCATCATTACCATTAAGGTATACGTGTAAATGTCCGTTACTTTCTTTATACTCCAATAAGTAAAGGTATTTTCTTAAATCCTGTTTTATTTTTTCAATTTCTTCAGGCGTTACTTGAAGATCAAAGTCGAATACTATTATATTTGAACGTGCCTCACATGAAAAAACATAGTTTTTATACCCCCCTCTTTCGAGGTAAGCTGTGATGTCATCTAAACTAATGGGAATACTACGAGTAACTGTATCTAATCCATTATGAAAAAAGTCTAACCTTTCACTAGTGCCTATAGGTTGGATCTGTTTATTTAATACTTCGTCATAGTCTTCAGGGTAATACTGTTTATATAGCATTATTATGTCTTTTTGAGTTGTTTCTAAATATTCCCTGTCAATTATCCTCTTATGGGTTTTCCTTTGTTTTTCATAGTCTGTTATTAGTTGTTTATTGAAGTCTTTGTTAAGTATTGTAAACAGGGGGTTTAATCCATATTTATTATATTTATTCCTTGAGTTTGTTTTAGAGAGTAGCCCTGTGTTGCTTGGATTAGCTTTTATTAACTCTGTTTCTAATATGTTTTCAACTAACATTTTTTTAATACTCCATGTTACTATGTAATATATTCAGTATGAAGTAAAGACCATCAAGGCTAATATATATACTAATCCACTAACATAAATAGTATTGTTAGTGTTAAGTGTTAATTTAATGTGTATTGACTCACTTTAAATTAAACACTTTTAGTGATTAATATACTTGAACACCCCTAAAAAATTGGGTGTTCATTTATACTAATTTTACTTCAATACATTACTGTTTTTTTTTATTACATCATATCCCGTTCTATACCTCTATAAATACTGTTATAATCTTCGTCTATTTTCTTAAGAATTTCATAGGGTATTATTATTTTTTGAAGTTCCTTGTCTTCATTGAATAATGCTGTCAGGTATTCCTGATAACTATTGTAACCCTTAATACTTACGATACGTTTTACTTTATCTTCGTAAAGGGGTGGTATTTCAGCACTAATTATGATAATATTATCTTCAGGCGGTGGCGTGTAGGTGTGGCTATTGCTGAAGTATTTGTTTAGCGTGGTCATGGTGTAGCCCCCTTAGTAGTGTAACACCTGATATTATCAAAGGTGGCCTGTGATACCCATTTATTACCCAATATTATATTTTTACTTTTAATATGTTTATGCAAATCATGAAGTAGACCGTCCATATATTCAGGGCTAACCCCCTCGTTATGACATAATATAACCTTTAAGTAAATGTTTCTTTCATGATCCACACTTAAACCTAAATTGATTTTATAGGGTGTGGCCTCATGTTTCAACAGGGTTATTATGCTTTTTAAATCAGGTAAGTTACGATTTTTAGCTATTTGGGTCTTTATTTCTTCAAAGTCATTGGGGTTATAGTTAAAGTGTGTTTCAATATACCTGTTTTTAGAAGTCATCATTACCCCCACCCATTTAGATTAGGTTGTAACTTGTAAGGGTTTCTAATAACTCTTTATTACCCCTGTCAATATCCTTGTATAACTCACTTATAGCCATGTTTATTAAGTCCGTTTGAGTAATTAAAACATTATACTTGTTTTTCATGTCTTCAACTGTAGTTAATAAGTGGTTATAATTGTTACGTGTTACCTGTACTGAAGTCTTATGACCTTTTAAATTAGTTTGTCTATCCATTTATAGCACCTCTGAAAAAAATGTTATGGGGGTGGTTAGTCTAAAGGTAACCCCTTCTTTAACCACATTTCTTTAAATGCCTGTATTTTCTCCCAATCGTCAGCTAATTCAGGGTCTACTAACTGGTTTACTATTAGATTAAACTCGAACATATGACGATTAACTAAGATTTCTGAAGCCCTTAGAATTATCCTGTTAATGTCGTCATCTTCCTTGGTACAATACTCTTTTAAGTTTGTGAGGGTAAACTCTTCTAAAGTGTGTTTTAAATCGTTTATATGAAAACCCCCCTCACTTAATTCTTCTTCAACTTTCTGAAGCGTTTTAGCTTCTTTTTCAATTAGATTGTTGTTAGACATATCTGTTACCGTCCTTTCTTATTTATTTTAAAAATAGTAGATTTAAAAACAAGTTCTTTGATTATTCATAAAGGACACTACATATAACACACGATTAACCTAGATTAGTTCATTTTTGAATAGGCTTGAATATAACTGTAAATTACCACTTTACAATAAATGTACTACATTATTGGGTAATTAAGTTAATTTATATGTAGTAGATAATACAAAACTAGTAACTAGATTTGTACAAACTTTTTTCGTGTTCTCGTTGTATGGTGTGTAATTATTGGTAGTAATTACATAACTCATGAACACTTTTTAGTCCAAAATAATTTTAAAACTTTTTTCTCTTAATTCTACTGATTACTATTTTTATTCTTTATAGAATATATATATTATTCATTGAATTTATACCTCTGAATTAATTCCTCTATTCTTTCAAGCTGTTTAGCCCTTTCTTCGTCTTTAAATTCATAAGCCTTAATTTTTTGTTGAAGTCGTCTATTTTCTTTTTCTAAACCTTCCATATACTTAGTTGTTTCGTCTTCAGTCCGTTCCTTGAAGGTGTTTTCATTTATTTTTATCTCATCTTTTAAAGCTTCGTTTTCTTCTATTAAGACCTTTATAAACTCTTTGTTTTCCTTGTTTTCTTCCCTTAAAAACTTATTAGTTTTATCATAACTTACTAAGTCAAATACAGTAGAATACTGGCCTAACCTATGAATAAATTTAATTAATTCCTCGTTATGAGTAGCCCCCGCTAATCTCATAGCTTCAGTTTCATTCAATATGTAAGCATATTCAAGGGTGTTCCCATAACAGGTAACATCTACTAATACAGCTTCATTAGGATTATCGACTCCAACTGTGTTTAATAACAATAACCCTCGATGTAATGAAGGCTGGTATAAATCATTTTCTAACTCATCAAATAACAAGTCTAATAGATAATCATCGTAATAGGGGTATTCTGTAGCCATATGATAACATTTATTGTCAGGGTCGTATAAGTCAAGTAAATTATTAACCTGTGTGATGGTTATCAGTTCATAGCTACTATCTGAATTTTCATATAAATTAATTTGTGGATCAATCGGGTTAATAGTTAATTCTTTTTCTTTTTCTCGAATACTTGAAACTAAATTAACACGATGTTTACAGTATTCAGCTCTTAACTCTTTACTACGTGGTATGATTAATGTAACAGGTTCTTTTAAATCAAATACACCCTTAATTATCTTCTTATTAGTGTAATATTGAGTTATTATATCCTTTAATACCTCTGTTACTGTGGTTTCATGTTCAGTAGCATATAGTTTGATTTGATTTACTATACTTTCTTCAAGCCTAATATTAACAGGGGTGGTCTTATGCTTACTTACAGGTTTCAACATTTCTCTTATTAAATCAGGGTTTAGCTTTGTTATATTGTCTATACTGGCTGTATCATATTCATAAGAGTTGCTTTTATCTTCTTTAGGGTCGGTTATTTTTACCATAGTCTTTTTACTCCGTTAGTGTCAAGTGTTAAATGTGGCGTTTAGGGTGTTAGTTCTTTGATTTCTTCTATTGTTTCTTCAGGATATTTTTTAAATATCCTGTTAATGATATTCGTATTTTTGAGGGTATTAATGTATTCGTTTTTATGGGTAATTTCATTATCTTTGTTATTCAGGTCTTCTTTTAGTTTAACTGTGTAGGCTGTAAGGGTTTTATTGGTTTCTTCTTTTTCTTTTAGTGTGGTGTTTAATTCAGCTATATTTTTAGTATGATCCTTGATGATTTCAGTTAAATTTTTTTCATGCTTGTTAATTGTTTCTTCATGAGTGTTCACTAATGTTTTATAGTCATTTCTAGTGTTATTTAGGTCATCGTGGGTGGTGGCTAATTGTTTTTTTAAGTTGTCAATATTGTTAGTTAAATGGTCTATATCTGATAAGTATTTTTTATTGGTTTCCTGAAGCCTTATATTTTCTTCTTTGATGGTGTTATAATTATTGAGTTTTTTCTTCAGGTCTTCTATTTCATTAGCCATTTTTTTATTATTGTTATCGTGGTCATGGGTTAGGGTGGTGGCTTCTTTGAGTTTATTTTTCAGGTTGTTTATTTCTTCCTGAAGTGCCTTGTTTTCATTGGTTAGCTTGAGGTTGTCTTTTATTATCTGTGGTTTTTCATTGTTTATTTTTTGAGTTTCGTTGAAGCTGCTTATTAGGTCTTCTAATACTTGTAAACGATAGCCCCTGACGGTGTTATATTTGTCGTAAAAATAGTTGTTAAATTCCTGTAGTATTTCAGGGTGTTCAAATGTTACACATAGCCTGTTTACTTCTTTGTTTTTGTTAGTGTTTTTAGTCATGTAATATACTCCAATATGTAGACCTATAAAGTAATCTATATAGAATATATTATATTATGGTAAGACTTACATATAATATTTACACCACACCCAATATATTTGGAAGTATACTTCATAACAGGTGTAATCACAGGGCTAACAGGTGGCCTCTACTCCCTTGACACAGTTAATATATCCTGTAATGTAGGAAGTATATTTATAAATATACCTTATCATATATAGGTATGTAAGTGCATTTTTCAAGTATACTTAGGGGTTTCTAATAATGTTTATCAAAAAAAATATAGTGGGTTTTTGTTAATTATATACTTCTTTGTATACTTGTAAATAGTGCCTAATATTTGTTTTTTATCAAAGTAAACCATCATTTCAGGTAAGTTGTATAACCCTGTTTTTCATAAGTATACTTATGAAATATACTTCCTGAAGTAAATATATTTGGAAATATACTTCTATTTTTACTTCGATATACAGAAGTTTAACGAAGTAAAAAAAATAATGTTACTCATGTGAGTATGATCATTACCCCCACCCATCATTATAGGTAAGCTGTCTAACCATGAAGAAAAAAGTTAAAATAAATCTATGTCCTAACTGTGATGGTCATATATTCAGGTATGACGAATACCATAAAGAACAATATTGTTATTCATGTGGCTTGGTAATTAATGCACCTTACACAGTTGACTTCATAAGGCCTGATTTTAAAACGATAATAATAACATTACATATACCTGAAACGGTAGAAATAGTAAAAAAAAGATAAATTTACACTTACTTAGGTGGGCTTCATTTGAGTATATACTCACCTGTAGGCTTGTTTATTACTGTGTTTTCCAACTTTTTAGGTGTGGAACATTAACCCAGATAGTAGTAATAATTACCATTATATGAGTATTACCCATAGTGGAACACGCTAACAGTAAACAAAAACTTGAAAAACACAGTAATAGACCACCTCACAGGCCTTTATTCAGCTGAATAACTTTACCACACAGTCCCCCTCATAACTGTTTATTCAGGTGTTTACTACTCTTACACCATGTTAAACCCTGTGTTTTCCAACTTTTTAGCTACAGGTTTCAGGATTAACTAAGAGTAATACTTTCATAACACTATTTAATAAGAGTCTACTCATCACCCCCTATCGTAAAAACTTCGACCATAATTGAAGATACAGCTACAGTACCCTAAACCTTAACGATAATCAGAAAGCTCTATCACAAACCACCATCATAATTAATGAAAGAGCCTCTGTCAACATACAGAGCTATCTATCATAAAAGATGACCATAGTTAATGAAAGAAACTCTATCAACATACAGAGCTATCTATCATAAACCTTATTGTTAATTAACGATACAGCTCTCATAAATAAACCATCATTAAATTTATTAATACATATCTCATACCCTCAATTATTATGGTGTTTACAGGTACAATCCCTGTATCATAAACCATGACAACAATTGAAGATACAGCTACAGTACCCTAAACCTTAACGATAATTGAAGATACAGGATAGATCATAAAAAATAGTGCCTAAAAAAAGATAACAACGGGGGCTAACAACCCCATTATCATTAATTTCAAATTCCCTTTTTAACTATTTTAGCATAAGTACAAAAGGTAAACTATGTTAGCCCCGATGTATCCTATAAAATGCTAAAAATTATATATTGTGTTGTTATGCACCATCAAAGACGATGGTACACATTACTAAATATATAGTTAATAACCTATTATACTTTATTCATTGTTGTTACTTTGGCTATATTAGAAGTAAAAATAAAACATGAATAAACAGGGGCTAGAAGGTAGTACCCCTGTCTATATTATAATATGTCATCACCTATTAATAATAGTCTTCTAATATGGTCTGTTTACTATCAGCCATGTTATTTTTACACCTGATTAATTTAGGGTTTGTTAATTCATGATGGCTAATAATATCAGCTTCCTTATCCAATTCCTGAAGGTGTTCCTGTAACCCCAATACTTTATTAGCTTCTATATATTCAAAGTTAGAGTTTAAAACAGTTATTAAATAATCCTCAATATTGATGTAGCTCCCATTTTTAGTGCGTGTTCTAATCTTACCTAATTCTTTATCAGTAAGGGCTACTATTATTTTAGTGGTGTGTTCATATGTGTACACCTTATACTTTTTAGGCTTTCTTTTAACTTCCTTACCCTCTTTATGTAACATTACACCCCTCCCCTCTTAATTAGTTATTTCATAAGTTACCACACCTTTATTAGTGTGTAAATCTTCCTTAGTGGTATCGATGGTAAACAGTATATAATTGTCTTTACTGTGGTTTATATGCTTTTTAAATAAGTCATGTGGTAAGGTTAGCCTGTAGCTGTTACTATTGCTTAACTTGTAAACCTTCGTAATATACTGTTTTTTATAGTGGATAGTATCAAATAGTTTGAAGTTAATAGGGTTGTTTTCACAGTAGTTAATAAGCTCTTCCTTAGGTGTGTGGCCATATGCTAACACTATTTTAATGTCGTTATGTTCCTGATTATCTAACAGGGTTTTATAATATTCATTACCAGATATTAGAATATTTTCGTCTTCAAGTTCATAAAACATTACCTCGTTAGTATAATCCTCTTCAGCCACTTCAGGTGTAACTAGTCCTACCTGAAATAGTGAACATAGTAACGGGGGTAATATACAGGTGTATTGATGGTTTATTTTTTCAACGCCCTTGGTCTTTTTGATGTTTATTTTATAAGGGGGTAATCTTATTTTAACCCCTTCTTTACTTTTTGTTATTTCCATAAGTAGCCCTCTTAGTATTTTTGTTATTCTTCTTAGTGTGTATTTTTTTACGTGTTTCAAGTATATTGTTTACTTCTTTTTCAAATGCTTTAGCCTCGTCAGGTGTTCCTTTGTAATCAGTTTTACTTAATAGTTTACTTAGTGGATCATTATAATACTGACTTTGATTATTACAGTAAATACCATCGACGAATTTAATAGGAACATTTACAGCACTAGCTAACACATCACTATAATAATAGTCTATCCCTTTATTATACATCATAGCCACTATTTTAGTAGTTACTCCATTGACAAGCATACTGTTTAATTGTTGTTTATATATGAATTTTAATAACTTGTTTTCTAGTTTAGTGGTGTTCATTTCAGTAAGGTAATAATTAACCATAATAACGCCCCCCTTATTTCAGGTAGTTTCTTAGCCAGTCGTTGAAGTTGTTTAACTGTTTTTCTTCTTTTTCTTTTAGTAATTCATATAAGGCTATGTTAATTATTATGTCCTTACTTATGAAGTTACCGACCTCTTTAGCTTCAGTTTGTACCTGTGTTATGAAGTCATCATTTTTAGAGGTTAGGCTAATACTTCTTACCACTTTCTTTGAGTAATTAGTATAGCCTATAATTTCTTTAAATTCCTGAATACGTTCTATATTATCCAGTTGGTACATATTTTCAAAGGTTTTAGTAAGGTTGTTTAAACTTTTTTTTAGTCTGTTTTCAGCTCTTTCAAGCTCTCTTTTATTCATTGTTACACCTCTTTAGGGTTAGTGTGTTTTCATATGAAAAAAAATATTTTTGTCAAAAAAAGTGTATTTGGTTCACTTTTTACACCTGTTTTCATATGAAAAAAATAAAGTTGTCTAAAAATGTCATGGTTATTCCCGTATAATGTCCTTATTTATAGAAACCATGAGTAAATATTTCAAATACTGTGGTCTTTATTTCAATTAATTCAAATTGGGTAAATACATTATCCATTTCTTTAAGGTTTTCCTGAAACCTTACCCCTGAAGTATCAGGAATTATATCTCTTTTTTCAGGGTTAATTAGTTTAAGATCCATCGCTAATTTTTCAATATATCCATCATTAAAATGACCATTTATTAAGTGATATGAAACGTACCTATATAATAATAGGGCTTTTTCTTTTTGATAGTCCGACTTTGAATATATCAGTATGAGTAGTTTAGCATATTCTAAGTTATTGAGTAGTTTAGCCATAAGTAACCACCATCATATAAAAAATAGTATAATGTGAGTTTTTTTTTAATTGTCATCACACATTATACTTATTGTTTCTTCTAATTCAGCCATAGCCACAGCTTCAGCTATTTCAGTTAATGTGGCTTTAGGGGTGCTTTCTAGGGAACATATTATATTATTAATTAGTCCTTTGAATATTTGAGTATTCATTTTTTCTCACTTCCTTTAAAAAAAGGGAACCTTCATGCGTTTTTAAGGTTCACATTGGTTCACTTGTAGGGGTAAAAAATAGTGGTGGGGTTTTTTATATCCCTACCATTTCTAAATACTCTTCAGCTTCTATTAGTCTTAATTCCATTTCTATTAGCTCTCTACTGTCTTTTATTGCTAATATTTTTTCTTCAGTTCTATCATTGTCTAATAAATATTCTACTTCGTCTATTCCTGTGTATTGACTTCCTATTAAATTTAAACACATTCTAATCATCTCGTTTATTTTTTTGAGATTTTTAGAAGCTTTTTCGTTAGTGTTAAGTGTTAATTTAAGCTTCTTAATCTCTATTACTATATTGGGTGTTAGTAGTATATAAATGTTTGTGTGTTACAACACCCAAATAATTAATTAATCAAAAACACCACCATCACCCCCACTAACACCTAAAAACAACCTAAAAAATAAAATAATGTTGAAGCCTAACCACTATAATAAAAAAAGACAGTATCCAATAAGTACCTTAAAAAGGTGTGTTTTTGTGTGTTTTAGTTGCATTTTCACACATACTCACTATAAAAATATATAGTATTTACAGGTAAGCACCACCTAAAAAACAGGAACATACACCCATCAAATAATAAAAAATAACCATCATAAAAACAGTAATATAATCCAAATAAAATAATATACAAAGAGTTACAAATAATTTAGAGGTAAGACCACCCAAAAATATAAGATAATACTAATAACATCTATAGTAAGTAGCATAAAACAGGACAAATAACCTGAAAACAACCATAAAACAAGACAATATACTAAAAAAAGAGGCA
The DNA here is from genome assembly GCA_015063035.1 of Methanobrevibacter olleyae. Taxonomy (GTDB): domain Archaea; phylum Methanobacteriota; class Methanobacteria; order Methanobacteriales; family Methanobacteriaceae; genus Methanobrevibacter; species Methanobrevibacter olleyae_A. The sequence continues at coordinate 104 of SUTG01000089.1, read as the reverse complement.
TAAAAACACCATAAACAAGGCCGTTACACCCCCATAAAAAACAAAAAATAGAACATTTAGGAATAGGAACACCTAAAAAAAATACATCACAGTATAACTAAATT
>SUTG01000046.1 GCA_015063035.1 Methanobrevibacter olleyae | reverse complement strand
TTAATTTATTTCCTTATCTTTTTTCATCTGGTTCTTTAATTTATTTTTTCTCTTTTTTTAGCTATTCATTATCAATATCTTTTTCTATTTTTTCTCCAAAGGTATTTAAACAATATAAAAAATTAAAAGTATTTATATTATTATTTATAAAAGTATAAATAATCTAAAATATTTATATGAATTATTTTTATAAAATTAATAATAATTTCATTATAAAAATTTTATATAAAATAGTTAATTTTAAATAATTAAAAGCTAACTAAATTTAATAATTAAATATTAATAAATTAAGATAAACGATGAAAATTATATAGTTTGGAGGAATATATTTGCTTTTATTAATTAGTCCTATAAATCATGATGAAGCTATTGAATCCATAGAAGGTGGAGCAGACATAGTAGATGTAAAAAATCCTAAAGAAGGTTCCCTTGGTGCTAATTTCCCTTGGGTGATTAAGGATATCAGAGAACTCACTCCTAGTGACATGCTTGTAAGTGCAACTTTAGGTGATGTTCCATACAAGCCTGGAACCGTATCTTTAGCTGCTATGGGTGCATTGGTTTCTGGTGCAGATTACATTAAAGTAGGATTATATGGTCCAAGTAATTATGAAGAAGCTTTAGAAGTAATGGAAAACGTAGTTAAAACTGTAAAGGATACAAATCCTAATTCCATAGTTGTAGCTTCAGGTTATGCTGATGCTAATAGAGTTGGAGCTGTAAGTCCATGGGACGTTCCAAAGGTGGCAAGAGATTCTGGAGCAGATTTAGCTATGTTAGACACTGCTGTTAAGGATGGACACACTTTATTTGATTACTTAGATATTGATGATTGTAAAAAATTCACTGAAGAGGCTCATGGCTATGGATTGAAAGTGGCTTTAGCTGGATCTGTTAAAAAAGAGCAATTGAAACCATTATATGACATTGGCTGTGATGTAGTGGGCGTTAGAGGAGCTGCTTGTGTAGGTGGAGATAGAAACACCGGCCACATTGACAGAACTGCTGTAGCTGAATTAAAAGATCTCGTTAAATCCTTTGAAAACTAAGATAATTCAAAACGCTCTTGGTTTTTATAAATCTTAAAATTTTACAAATCTAAAAATTTTTAATTCTTAAAATTTTAAAAATTTTAAAATTTTATAAGTCTTTAAATTTTTTAAATCTTAAAATTATTCTAATTTAAAATATAAATTAGGATAATTTTTTTTAAATCATTTTCATGAATTCTTAATTATAATTTTTATTTTTTTACAATTTTTAGGAGGAAAAAAATTGCAATTTTCAGATAAGATATATAATGCAAAACCTGGTTACACTTATGATGATTTTTTATTAGTTCCTAATGCTTCCTGGATTGAAGCGAAAGATGTGGATACTAAAGTAAACTTAACTAAAGACATCCAATTGAATATCCCAATTATGAGTGCTGCAATGGATACAGTTACTGAAGCTAATTTGGCTATTGCACTTGCTCAAGAAGGAGGAATCGGTGTTATTCACCGTAATATCACTCAAGAGGCACAAGTGGAAGAGGTTAAGAAAGTTAAAAGTGCTGAAGACATTACTGTTCGTGATGTAGTTACCATAAGCCCAGAATCTTCCATTGAAACTGTTCAAGACATTATGGAAAATGAATCTGTTAGTGGTCTTCCTGTAATTGAAAATGATAAGATTGTGGGAATTATCTCTAAAAGGGATGTAAGGCCATTCTTAAAATCTGATTCTAAAAAATTAGTAAAGGATATCATGACTTCAGAGGTTGTCACCATTAAGGAGAATATCTCTTCTGAAGAGGCATTGGATATCGCTTATGAAAACAAGGTTGAAAGATTGCCTGTTGTAAGTGAAGATGGTGATTTAGTTGGTATTCTTACCATTAAGGATATCTTAAACCAAGATCAGCATCCTAACGCTGCAGTTGATAAGAAAGGCAAATACTTAGTTGCAGCTGCTTGTGGTCCTTTTGATTTGGACAGGGCTATGGCATTGGATGAAGCTGGTGCAGACATCATTTCCATCGACTGCGCTCACGCACACAACATGAATGTAGTTAAATTTGCACAAACCATTAAGGACAATATTGATGCAGACTTATGTATGGGTAACATTGCAACCCGTGAAGCTGCAGAAGACTTGATTGCTCATGGTGCAGATGGGCTTAAGGTAGGTATTGGTCCTGGTTCCATTTGTACTACCCGTATTGTAGCAGGTATTGGTGTGCCACAGGTTACAGCTATTGCAGATGTTGCTGATGTTGCAAGTGAAGCTGGAATTCCTGTCATTGCTGACGGGGGCTTAAGATTCTCTGGTGATATCGCAAAAGCTATTGGTGCTGGTGCAGATGTTGTGATGCTTGGTAATCTTCTAGCAGGAACTTTAGAGGCTCCTGGTGACATTGTGACCATGAATGGTAGAAAATACAAGACCTACCGTGGAATGGGTTCAATTGGAGCCATGACTGGAGGATCAGGTGGTGGAGCTGACAGATACTTCCAAGAATTGGACAAAGGCACACACATGAAACATTCAAAATTAGTGGCTGAAGGTGTAGAAGGTGTAGTTCCATATAAGGGAACTGTAGCTGAAGTTGTCTTCCAATTGGTAGGAGGATTAAAGTCTTCTATGGGCTACTGTGGTGCTCGTGACATTCAAACCATGAAGGAAGTTGCTCGTTTCGTTAGAATCACTGCAAGCGGTATCAAGGAATCACATCCTCATGAATTGATGATTACTAATGAAAGCCCAAACTATCCAAATTTTGAATAGTTTGAATTGTTAGGGATTTTAGAATAATTTATATTAATTATTCTATTTTTCTATTCTTTTAAAAATTCATTTTTATTTGATTTGTTATTTTTTCAAATTCAATAATTCTTTTTTTACAATTCCCATGAATTGCTTTTTAAAGTCTTTAAATAGTAGATACAATATTTTTTAAAAAATTATTTATTCTATTTTTAACAGGTTTTATAAAATATTTTAAAAATTTACTATAAGGAGATGTATGATATGTTAGATTTTATTAAGGGATTATGGAATCCTGTTGCATTTTGGATTAGTCTTATGATGAGCATCATTATGCCAATCATTTTTGGAGTAATTCCATTCTATTTATCTGGAAATGGAATTTCAATAGAAAACTGTTTAATCTTATGGCCCTTAAGATGGCTAGTGGCTTATTTATTAATCAATACATTTGTTAGGGATACTGGTTTGAAATTAGCTGCTAAAGTATTTAAATTTGACCCAGGCTACTGATTACTTAACGAATTTAATCCCACTTCTTAAAACGAATACTTTATTTAATTAAAGGAATAAACTAATAATATGAATTAATTAAGAATTATTTGCTTATTTGATTAAAAAGTTTTATAGTGATTATTAATTTGTATAATTTTTATTGGAGTTTATGAAATGAGAGAAAACAACGAAAGAAGTTGGAAGATTAGATTTGCAATAATCATGTTCGTTTTGGCGGTTGTAATCTTTTTAGCCAGATATCTTATCTTTGGAGATGGTGAAGAGATTATTGCTTATCTTTGGAAACATATAGGTTTCATTCCAATTGACATATTGATTGTTGCATTTTTGCTTGAAGGCATTATGGGCAAAAAGGAACATGAAGCTATTTTAGAGAAAATAGATATGCTTATGGGTACTTTCTTCTCAGAAATTGGAAATGATCTTTTAGCTGAACTCAGCAAAGTCAATAAGAACAAGGTCAATACTGAAAACCTAAAGGATATCAGAAACTGGGATGAAAAGGATTTTGACAATAAGATGAATGAACTGAAAGTCAATGGCCTTGACTTCAAGGCGGACATTCCACCAGAAGAAAGAGAAGAGTTCTTAACAAACATTCATTCAATTCTTGTTGAAAAAAGGGAATTTTTAGTAAACCTAATCAATAACCCTAATTTATTGGAAAAAGATGAATTCTCCTCACTATTGCTTGCTTTATTGCATTTGGATGAGGAACTTTCCCGCAGAGGGGAGTTTTCAGACATAAGGGATGCTGATTTCAATCATTTAAATGGTGACATGAAGAGAGTTTACTCTAAATTGGTATATGAATGGGTTTATTACTTAAAATACCTTAAGAAATACTATCCTTACATGATTTCCCTTGCTATCCGTACCAATCCATTCGATACTGAAGCGGACGTTCATGTAAAAGAATAAAAATATGATATCTTATCATATTTTTCTTTACTTTTTTTAGATGGATTTTTATTTTATTTATTATCTTTTTTTATTTTACTTTTTTTAGATGGATTTTTAATTTATTTCTTTATCTTTTTTAATTTTATCGCTATTAATAGGAATCAATTAAATTCTGAAAGAGATTAACTGTTTCATCAACATTCATTTCTGCACGTAGGCTAACTTCTTCAAGATTAGCTTCCCATAATGATATTTTTCCCATTTGGGTTACTAAAAAAGTAAATTTAGGATTTAAACGAACAAGATCAGTTTTTAGTAAGGGATATTCATTTAAAAGATCCATATATTTTGAATCGCTTGTAACTTTAACCATGATTTCACCTAAATTAAACTTTAAAATTAATTCCTTTTAAAATTTTTGTAACTATTTTAGGGTAAAAAGTGTTTTTATTAAGCCATTTATTCATTAAAAAAATAAATATATTAAGAAATTTATAATCTATTCCTTCATTAAAAAACTAATAAATTTAAAAATTTATAATATATTCCTTCATAAAAAATTAATTAATTTAAAAATTTATAATCTATTCCTTCATTAAAAAATAAATATATTTAAAAATATTAATTATTAAATAATTATTTAGAAATATTTTTTTAACTGTTGTCCAGAAAAATTAATTAATAGAATATTTTTCAAAGTATTATTAGATGATTATCATGAATGGTCAAAAATTGTATTCTTGCATAGTTTTATCAGGAGGAATGAGTAGAAGAATGGGTCAGGATAAGGGATCTATGATTATTCAAGAGAAACCTATGATTTTACACATACTTGAAAGATTAAACTATAAAATAAATGATGCTGTAATTGTTTTAAATGATTCTCAAAGGATAGCCAATTATCAGTCATTACTTAATCAGTATTGTGATGTCAAGATTGAAGATAATTTTAACTATTCATTAAAATTTGTTGAGGATGAGATTAAGGGAAAAGGTCCGTTATCAGGAATCATGACTGGACTTAAGCATATAAAAACAGATTATGCACTTGTTTTGCCTTGCGATTCTCCTTTTATCAGTGAAGATAATATAGATGCAATGTTTGCTTTGCTTGAAGATAACTTAAGTTCCAATGATGATGTTGATGCTATCATCCCATTTCACATAAAATCAAATAAGGACAAGTTCAAGGATAATGATGAATTTAACTTTAATGATGCAATTGAAATGACTATTGACATGAAAATAGCAAACAGTGAGCCATTGCATTCAATCTATAAAAAAGAGAATTTGAATAAGATCAATGAGCTTTTAAAGGAGGATAACCTGTATGTTAAATCATTCATAAGAGGTTTGAGTAATCCTTTCTTTATAGAGGTTGACAATAAGATTCTCTTTGAAAAGGACTTTAGAAACTTCAACAGAAAAGAAGACCTTGAAAAAATAGGTCTTTGAATTAATAAGATAGTTAACAGAAAAGAAGATCTTGAGAAAATAGGTCTTTGAATTAATAAGATAGTTAACAGAAAAGAAGATCTTGAGAAAATAGGTCTATAATTTAATAAAAAAAGTAATGGGAAATAAAATTTTTAAATATTTAAAGAATCAGATGCTTTTTTTAAGGTTTTTCCCATCTTTTAAACATTTCATTATCTATTCTTAAAACATCCAGCACCTTTCCTACAATAAAGCCAGTCATGTCCTTGATGTCTTTAGGTTCATGGTAGAATGCAGGCATTGCAGGTAGGATAATTCCTCCCTCTTTAGAGATTCTAAGCATATTTTCAAGATGAACATCCCTTAAAGGGGTTTCTCTTGGCACTAAAACCAGGTTTCTTCTCTCTTTCAATGCCACATCAGCTACACGGCTTATTGAGTTTGATGCATAGCCATTGGCTATTGCAGATAGGGTTTTCATGGAACATGGGATGATTACCATTGAATCGAACTTAAATGAACCGCTATTGATGGATGAATCGATTTCATTTGCTTCGAAATAGTGGTCAGCCAATGATTCAATCTCTTTCAAATTGCAATCATTCAATTCATACTTCATCACTATTTTAGCGGAATCACTTATCATCAATCCTGTTTCCATATTAAGTTCTTTCAGTGCCTTTAGCAATTCCACTCCGTAAACCACTCCGCTTGCACCTGTAATAGCTATTACTATCATCCTATCATCTCTAAAAACAATATTTTAATAATATGATTTATTTATTAATTATCTTTAATTATCTTTAATTATTTTTTATTATTTTTTATTATTTTTTATTATTTTTAATTATTTTATCTAAAACAATGTTGACTGTTCGAAATGAATTGTGTCGAATTTGTTCACTCGTTCCGGCAAGTCAATGTAATTGTCTAGCTTTAATCTGTTTATCTTTTCCATGTCTTCCTTAGGAACATAAAGTGCAATATCTGCTGAATTGAACCTTGCACTGCTTAAAGCCCCCACTATACTTGAAATCTCGTTTAGATGGTATAAGTTCTCTCCAAAGGAAACCCAGGTTTTCATCTCATCAAAGGTTGGATATTCTGATACGTTTAGAATTATGTAATTTCTATCCAAACCGAAGTCTTCACTGATTTCCTCTTCAGCTTTTGCCAGTTTTTCCTTTTCGATTTTGAATATTTGCTCTGGAGTTTCAAATCCGTTGACAGGTTCAGACTTAGCCACCTTCAATAGCTGTCTGTTATCAATTCTTTCCATAATGTCTCTTGAAAATCCTTCAGAGCTTCTGCACATGCTTATCATGTCTGAATCATCGTATTTATACATCTCATTAGGATTTACTATGTCTTGGCTTATCATATGCCTTAGGCATCTTCTAAACATTGCATTGATGATTCTTGTAGTGTGGTGCTGATAAACACTTGGATACATTAGATAACGGGCTGTTAATGCCGCTTCTGCAGCTTGAACCCCTTTGATGTCCAATATCAATTCTCTCTTCAACTTCAAATTGCTTATGATACGTTCAGTATCGATTACTCCATATGCCACTCCAGTATAATGGGAATCCCTAATGAGGTAATCCATACGATCCATATCCAATTCTCCAGAGATTATTGGGCCTAATCGGCCTTTACCATTAATGATATCGACAATCTCTCGTGTGTCAAATTTTTCAGAAAGCTTGTCTGCCAAACTGGTTTTTGTCACTATAAAACCGGTTAACTGTTCATGAGGAACATCAAAAACAGCTTCTGAAACATGTGAAAATGGTCCGTGGCCTGCATCGTGCAATAATCCAGCCATTCTAACCAATTCTTTATCATGTTCATCCAATTCCAATTGTTCAGCAAGCTTTGAGGCAAGATGCATTGTTCCAATTGAATGCTCAAAACGTGAGTGGTTAGCTCCAGGATAGATCAATGAAATGAACCCTAATTGCTTCACCCTTCTTAATCTTTGAACTTGCGGGTAGTCCAATACTTCCACTTCAAATTCAGTTAGCGGCAAGTTTCCATGGATACTGTCTCTGATGAATTTTTGGCGTGACATAATAACACATCTGGATATTTTTAATTTTTTGAAAATTATTTATTTTAATTCCCTATTTTTTGTTTCATTCATTTTTGATTTTTAAATCTTAAAATATTCAACAATCATCTAATCATATTTATAAAAGACTTATTTAATAAAGTTTTCTAATATTTAAATTAATTTAAGCTTTTTATTCTCATTTTTTTGCTAATTTAATTATAATTTTTTAATTTTAATCAATATTTTTCTTTATTTGCAATTTTTAATCTCATTTTAATATTGTTTTCATTTTTGAAATAATTTTCAATGGACTAAAGTTTTCATGATTGCTTATTTAAAAATTTTTCTTGACATGTCTTTATCATAACATTTACATCGATTAAAAAAATTTAGATTTATTTTCCGATATGTATAAAATATAGTAATCGTAAAAAAATCATTTTAATTGATTTAATAGTAATATTTATATACTATTAAGACAAATTATAATATATGTGATTTTCGAATTGCATAATTATTTATAAATTCATATCGAGGTATTATTATGGAAATTAGTGCAAGAAACGGATTAACCGGAAAAGTCGAAGATGTAAAATTAGGTGAAGTAATGGCAAGTATCAAAATTGAAATAACCGAACCTGGTGTCATCACTGCAGTCATTACCAGAGAATCTGCAGAAGACTTAGACTTAAAAGAAGGAGACGAAGTAAAAGCTATTATCAAATCTACCGAAGTAATGGTAGCTAAATAAGTCTAATGGTTTTTTTAAAATTTAGAAATTTAACAATTTTATTTATTGGTGATATAATGGAAATTAGTGCTAGAAACGGAATTAAAGGAACTGTTGAAAGTGTAAAATTAGGCGCTGTAATGGCAAGCATTAAAATTAAAGTAGAAGATCCAACTTTAATCACTGCAGCAATTACCAGAGAATCTGCTGAAGAATTGGAATTAGCTATTGGTGATGAAGTAAAAGCTATTATCAAATCCACTGAAGTAATGGTTGCTAAATAGATTAATTCTATTTACTTTACTATTAACTTTACTTTTAGCTTTACTTTTAGCTTTTAATTCTAATATAATTTAGTAATTTATAATCATAGTGCTTATTTAAATAGTATTTAGATATTTTAATGGATTATTTCCGTTAAAATTGGTTTTAAGGTAATTTTATAGATTTTTGTAAAATCTATCTTTTTTTTAATCTTTTTAATATATTTTAAAAATAGTTTATTAATTAATTAATCACTCTTTTTTATTTAATGATTAATCTTTTTAAATTTTAAAAAAAATGATTATTTAATTTCAAAATGGAATTCAATTAATTTTATAAAAACAGTTAATGGAAGAAGAATTATCCTCCTGCCATTATAACTTTAGTTCCTTGATTGGAAAGCTCTTCTTTCTTAAAGTCAATTTCATGTTTCACTCTTTCCACGACTTCGGTGAGAGCTTCTAAGGTTTCTCCTCTATGAGGTCCAAGTACAACTACAAGGAACAATTGATCCCCTGTATAGAACTCTCCAATATAATGGATAACGCTTATTTCAAATACTCCATGCTTTACTTTTGCTGTTTCTACGATGGATTCTATTTCTGATAATCCCTTTTCCTTATCTGGAAGAGATAATGTAAGTTTATCTACAGTCTTGTTTTCTTCGCTTCCTCTCACAATTCCTTCAAAACTGTAAATCGCTCCAGCTTCATCAACTCTTTGTGATTTTTTAATGTCTTCAATTAAATCTCCAATAGTGAAGTATTCTTCGTCTTTTTCTACTATTTTTATTACCATTTTATCATCCTAATAAACAATAAATATTAATTAAGTTTGATGCTTAAAGTTAATTTGTCTTATTACATTAATATATTTAATTTTTTTACTTATAACTATAACTATTGTTATATTATTATTTTAAAAAAATAGAAAAATAATAACTAATTATTTTTCACTTAATTCCTTTATGCTCAATTCCTTGATTCTACTAACTCCATCTATCTCATCAATAACATTGGCAGTAGCTTTAGGAACAAGAGATCTCCAATCTCCATCATTTAAAATCCTATCTCTCACTTCAGTTCCAGACAAGACTTCCCTATCAAATAGCTCTGGTTGATAGACTTCGTATCCTTCTTCCTTGAACAATCTTTTTACAAGTGGATTTCCACTATAGACTTTAGAAAAAGGAGGAGTCAGCATCTTGACTTGAGCTACCCATAATGCATTCCTGTTGATATCCTCAATAGGGATGATATAATACCTTTTAGGATCGATATCTGCATCATCCAATGCTTGTGTCATCATCATGATCCTTTCACCTGCAGTAAATGGGTCCTTTAGCTCATGGCTTAACTGAGCGCTTCCAATTCCAATTACAACCTCATCAACATAATTCAATGTCTTTTCTATAATTTGGATATGGCCATTATGAACAGGTTGCATTCTTCCAATTAATAAGCCACGTGTTACTTTCTTCATTGTATCTCTTTTTATTCCTTTTAATATTAATATTTGATTATTTGGTTTTTGATAATGATAAATTAAATTAATAGATTAAAATTAATAGATTAAAATAATAGATTAAAATAATAGATTAAAATTTATTTTTAAATTAATAACTAAAATTAATTAACTGAAATTAATATACCAATCTTAATAAATTAACAACAATATTTAGATTAATGTATAAAAATCATCATTTTTTTCTTAAAATGTCTGATTTTTTACTTAATTTAATTAATAAATATTTTCTTATCTTTATTAATAAATTAATCACTTTATAATCAAAATATAATCATTTAACCTATTAAAATTAATTATTTTTTTAAATTCATAGAAAACTATATATGTTATAGTGGACTGATTTAAAATTATGTACGATAGAATTAATGTGGCATCCAAAACTAAGAAGATTTTAGATAGTGCTTTTGATGAGCCTATCTCAGTTGAAGATGGGAATTACTTAATGAACCTAAAGGGTTCAGAAATTTATCCGCTTTTAGCTGCTGCAGATGCGGTCCGTGAAGAGATTGTTGGTGATAAGGTCACATTCATCAATAACTGCAATATCAACTTCACAAACATCTGCCATGTACGCTGTGGATTCTGTGCTTTCGGTAAGGATCCGGACGATCCTGAGGCATACCTCTTGGATGATGAAGGCATTTTAAATAAGGCTGAAGGCGGTTATCGTGATGGGGCACGTGAATTTACCCTGATGGGTGGAGTCCTTGAAGATGCAACAATCGAATATTATGAGCATCTCTTGAAATTGCTCAAGTCACATTACCCTAAAGTTGAAATCCATGGTTTTTCACCAACAATGATTAGGGATGCTGCGTTAAACAGTGAAATACCTGTAGATGAAGCGTTTAAGATATTGAAAAAGGCAGGTTTAGACACTTTGCCTGGAACTGCTGCTGAAATATTGACTGATAGGTCCAGGGAGATAATCTGTCCTAAAAAGGTATCAACTCAAGAATGGATTGATGTAGTAAAGATAGCGCAGGAAGCTGGAATAACCGGTTCTGCTACCATGATGTACGGTCATGTGGAAACCATAGAAGAGAGAGTTGAACACTTAGACATTCTTAGACAAATCCAACTTGATACAGGAGGATTCAACGAATTCATTCCAATGACATTCATGCATGAGTACTCTCCGATTTTCCTTGAAGGGCAAAGGGATTTGGGAGCTACAGGTACTCAAGATTTAAAGCTTTATGCTGTTGCTAGATTGATGTTTAGAGACATCATTCCTAACATTCAGGTCTCTTGGGTAAAGATGGGCTTTAGATTTGCTCAAGTTTCACTATTGGCTGGTGCAAATGACTTAGGCGGCACTTTAGGTGGAGATGAATTGTCTGAAGCTTCTGGAGCTCCAGATGGTGTAAATGCAAGCATTAGAGATCTAAGTAAAATAGTAAATGACTTGGGAAGAGTTCCAATAGAGAGAAACTCCACTTACACTGAATTCTATCCAATTGAATTATAATCTTATTTTAATTTTTTTTTTTTTTTTTTTTTTTTTTTTTTTATCTTGTCCAAAATTTTGGACAACTTTTTTACTATTTTTAATCATTTAACAAGGATTAAAGGATATCTAAGGTCAAATCAAAGCTATAAACTTTTTGTAAAATTCGACAATCGTGAAACTACAGTTTATTCAATGAAAATTAGTATCATTTGAATTATGAAAAGGATAACAAGCAAAACTTGTCTCAAAGTCACAACCATACTTTCACCTCCATAAGTTGAAAAATCGAGATTTATTTAAGATATCGAAACCTTGATAATAGTTTAAATTAATTATTTATATATTTAACCAATTTTATACCTTTTATTTTTATTTTAATTAAAATATTGATGTTATTTTGTAAAAAACAGTATTTTTAGAAATTTTTTTGTCAGTTTACAATATTGGTTGGAACTAAAAAATTGATATTAGGATGAAATATTGATTAGATAATAGTAGAAATTATTAAATTAAAAATTTTTAAAAAAAGTAGATTTTTATGTTAAAGAATCCAATAAATTGGATTCTCTCACATACCGATTTTTCAACAATGGAGTTTACATTAAGGTGTAAACCCTTAAACTTATTTTAAGATTTATATTATTTAAATCTTATCAATTAGGAATAAATAAAGTTTATTTTAAGGTCAATATTGCTTTAATTTCGTTATTTTTCGATTTTAGATAATTATAACTCAACTCCTTTTTCAATTAGCCTTTCCTTTAAGTCTTTCATTGCATCTTTCACATCCTCTTCTGCAACTACATCGATAAGCCTTTCATTTTCCTTGAATTTCTTGATATACTCATCCTTTTTCTCATCATCAATAATATCAATTCTTGAATAGTCAACAAGAGATTCCAAAAATGCGAATATTCCTCTATTCAGAGCCTTTGTGCCAGGCTTATTGATTATGATCTTTATGGATTCTGCATTTATGATGCTGAATTTAGCTCCATCATTCACATGGTCCTTTCCCATTTCCTTATCTTCAATTGATTTAACAAGCGCAATGAAGTAAGCGTCAGCATTCTTCAAATAGACTATGTCATCATCCTTGATGAACTCTTCAGGATCTAGATTGCCATATAATGAACGTGCAAATACACTTGGATCACTTGTTATGTTTACAACGAAAATCCCTGTTTCCTTAATGTTTTCCAAGGTTTTGCTACCTTCAAAAATACGAGCAAGAACTGCATAATCATCTACACATTTAAGTCCAATTGGAGCCGCATCCATCTCTCCATCCTTGTTCATGGTGGTGTAGATTGTTTCATATTTACCTCCAGCCTTGATTCCAATGCTTTCCAAACTAAATGACATTATTAATCTCCTATTTAATCAATTAAACAAATTTATTTCATTTTTTACTATTTAAGAATATTTTATTAATTTTAATTTTTATACTTAATTATTTGGATTATTCTATAAAAATATAATTTGAAAAGGTTTTAAATATAGGTAATTTAATATTATATAATGTATAAATATTTTAATGATATTTAAAATTAAAAAAATTATTAATTTAATTATAATAATTAAAAAATAATCATTTAAAAAGTTAAATCGTGGTATAATGATAAGTATTAAAAACCTTTCTAAATCATATAAATTAGATAATGGGGAAGAAGTGAAAGCCCTAAATGACATTAATCTTGAAGTTAAAGAAGGAGAGATTGTAGGTATTTTAGGAACAAGCGGTTCCGGTAAAACAACCCTCTTAAGAATATTGAGAGGGGTGGAAAAATTTGATGAAGGTGAAGTTAGAGTAGAAAGATACACCTTAAAGCCGGATTCAACTCAATTTTATTTCAATCAAGTCAAAAAGGAAACTGCAATTCACTTGCAAAGGTCTTTCGGCATTTGGCCTGAAACTGTACTTGACAATGTTGTAAGAAAGCTATACGGTGCAAAATACGGTGATGAGGCAGGAACTGATTTTGAATTGGCTCATGACCAATTCGATAAGGAAGCTTATGAACTATTGGAACTTGTAGGCCTTAAGGAAAAGTCAGGCCATTTGGCTTCCGTATTGAGTGGTGGTGAAAAGCAAAGGCTTATCATGGCAAGGCAGCTTGCTAAAAAGCCTAAAGTCATGCTTCTTGATGAACCTGCTACAATGGCATGTCCTAAAACCAAACAGGAAATCTTGGATGCTGTTAAGAAGATCAATGAAGAATTAAACATCACCATTGTTTTGGTATCACACTTGCCTGAGATTCATAAGTTCTTAGCTGAAAGGGTAATCCTTTTGGAAAATGGTGAAATAGTTAAAGAGGGGGATGTTGATGAAATCATCGATGAGTTCCTCTCAGACATTGAAGACCCTGTTGGCATTGAGCTTGAATCCACAGAGGAAACCTTGATAAAAGCATGTGATTTGGATAAAAGGTTCTATTTGCTTAAAGGTAAAGATGTTTTGCACATGAAGGACATCAGCTTTGAAGTAAAGAGAGGGGATATCCTATCTCTAGTAGGTCCAAGTGGAGCAGGTAAGACCATTCTTCTTCGTATGTTAGGTGGTATGGATGTGCCTGACAGCGGTGACGTATTCTTCAAGCTTGAAAAGGAAGAGGATGGAGAAACTGTAACAAAATGGATAGACATCAGAAAAGCAAGCCTTGACAGGATGGAAGTTAGAAGAAAGATAGGTTTCATGCATCAGGAATTCGCTTTGGTATATTGGGCTACCGTTCAAAGCCAATTGGCTAAGAAATTAGGATACAAAAGATGGGATATGGTTCAGGAAGCTAAGGAAAGGGCTAAGGAAGAAGGATTGCCTGACATTTTGCTTGATGCATTGTATCAATTGACTGACCTTCCAGAAAGGGAAGCTAAAGCTCGTCTTGAGCAAGTTGGACTTGAACCAAGCATTTTAGATGAGTTGTTCCCTAAATTTCCGGAAACAGAAATTGCAGAGCAAGTTGCAGACCTCTTTGAAGCGCTTGACTTGCCTTTAGACATTTTAGGAAGAAGGTCATTTGAATTGTCAGGAGGTCAGAAGGTAAGGGCCATGCTTGCACTTGTGCTTGTTTCCAAACCAGATATATTGCTATTAGATGAGCCGTTTGGGGACTTGGATCCAAAAACATTGAGAACTGTCACCAACTCACTTAAGAGAATCTGCAAGGAGTTTGGAACCACCATTGTAATGGTTTCACACAATACAGACTTCATAAGGGAATTAAGTAACAGGGCTATCTTCATTGACCAAGGCCTTCTCAAGGAAGACACTAAAGATGTTGATAGATTAGTTGATGACTTCATTGGATTCTGTAAGGCTGATTACTTGATGTAATCACTTTATTTTTTCCATTTTATTATTTTTTTATCAATAATTTTTTCTTTCAAGATGATACTATGTTTAAGAATATTTTAGTTGCTAGCGACGGTTCCAAGTGTGGAGACAAGGCAGTGGATATGGCTATTGACCTAGCAAGCAAATACGGCGCTAAGATCTCTGCATTATATGTTATGGACTTTGCCCTTGACTTTTCATATGATGACTTGGATGATGCTGGCGGAGCTGTCTTGGATGAGATTACAGCTAAGGGAAAGGAAAAGGATGTGGTTGTGGTTGAGCATATCATCACAGCAGATCCGATTAATGATATGGCAACAATGATTAGAAAGATAAACCCTGACATTGCTGTTTTCGGAGCTTTTGGAAAGTCTATGGATAAGGAAGAAACAATTGATTATTCTAAGATTGGTAGAGTTGCAGAAAATGCCTTAAAAGTCTCTAAAGTTCCTGTTATTTTAGTTAAGTAATCATTTTAACTATTTTTTTATTTTTTTATTATTTTAGTTAAGTAATCATTTTAACTATTTTTTTATTTTTTTATTATTTTAGTTAAGTAATCATTTTAACTATTTTTTTATTTTTTTATTATCTTATTTAAATATTCATTTT
>SUTG01000101.1 GCA_015063035.1 Methanobrevibacter olleyae | reverse complement strand
ATAATTAAAAAAATGATAAAAAAGAAAAAAATGAAAAAATAAAAAATAATTAAAAAAAATGATAAAAAAGAAAAAAATGAAAAAATAAAAAATAATTAAAAAAAATGATAAAAAAGAAAAAAATGAAAAAATAAAAAATAATTAAAAAAAATGATAAAAAAAGAAAAAATAGAGTATTTTAAAAAATTAAAAAAATCTTATGCTATCAAAATATCAGACAAATATTCCTTTTCAGATGCTGAAACGATAACCAATTTATCGTCTTTTGCATATGCAAATGTGTAATATGGGTATGTAGTGAAAGTGTATATGTACTTTCCACTAGTGAATTTGGTTACAGTTTGTGGATGATACTCCAAATAACCAGATACTCCATTAATGGTTTCACTATCCCCTCCATAATGTTTGGCGGTTTCATCGGTTGCCTTATGGCTAGGGTTTTTAGAAACGCTTAATGAAACTGTGTCATTTCCATAAGCATAATTTTTTATTTCTGAGTAATATGGTATATTATCAACAGTTCTGTTATATTTTGTTGTGCTGTTACTTATAACTTCTTCAAAACCATCAGGAACATTGAATCTGACTCCATCAACAGTTACTGAATTTCCAGTGTCAAAAATACTTCCAATGTCTAAAGCATAGACGCCACCTAGACTTACAATAGCTAAAATTGCTACTATCAATATAGCAAATAGTTTATTTTTCATTTAAATACACCTTTATTCAATTGTAAAAAATATTTATGTCTTTTTTATTTTATATATTTATTCATTTAATAATTTTAATTAAATAGTGTTTTTGTTAAGTGATTTTATAATTTAATTATAGGATTAATATAAATAAATTATTAAAAAATATTCAAATATATGAATAAAATATTTGGAATAGCGAATATAAAAATAAAAATAAAAAAATGAATATAATAAGCAATAAAACTTAAAAAAAAAGTAAATAAAGAAAAAAAGATCAGAAAAAAAAGATAAAAAATGATAAAAAATGATAAAAAAGTAAAAAAAAGAAAAAAAGATAAAAAAAGATAAAAAATAAAATTAAGAAAAATTTATGAGTCTAATAATAGAATTCAGGCTCTTTCCTTTCTGCATTTGCACTTTCGAATGCAGGCTTTTTGGCTTCAAATGCCTCTCCAGTGAAAGCTCTTGCATTTTCTGGGCAAATGTTAATGCATGAAGTGCATCTTGAGCATAAGTCAAGGTCTACATCTGCGGGGTCATCATCTGGAATGGCTTTTTCAGGACAAACGCCTACACATTCAAGACAGAACACACATTTTGCTTCATCACAGCTTACGACAAATGGAATCTGCTTATAATCAAGATACGGCCTATTTCCTGGAATCTCTGATTCTAAAGAACCGCCAGCTTCTATTTTTTCAATACATTTTTGTGCAAAGTCATTAATCTTTTCAATGTCTGACTCATCAGGCCTTCCCACTGCAACCCCATCAAAGATGGAATGATGACTGATGGTAGAGGCTGCTGCAATTACATCAAAATCATTTTCCTTCAATAAATCAACAAGTTCAATCAATGCATCGCTTACATGTGCATTTCCATAATTTACAACAGCAATGGCTTTGGTATTGTCACCTGTTAATTTGGATAATCTTTCTCTTGCTGTTTTAGGAATTCTTCCTGCAAATACAGGCATGCCCACTATTACAATATCATCGGATTCAAATTCCTTTTCATCATTGAAATACAATAAGTCACATGCAACACTTTCTTCATCAAAATTCTCAGCTATCTGATTGACAACTTTTTTTGTAGTTTCAGATGGACTGAAATAAACTGCAATAATCTTAGTCATTTTTTCACCTATTTTAATAAATTAAATTCGATTAATTATCTGTAATTTTCGTCAATGTATTCATCAAGTTCCAAGTAAGACTCATCGATTACTTCATCGATGATTTCATTTGATAAGTCTGACAACTCATCTGTATCAATTTCGATTGATGCCCATACATCAAGTTCCCCTTTTTCATTAGGATAATCAATTTCAATGCTTACATCCATATCCAAGATTTCCTTTTGAGACTTTACTGAAGAAGAGATTTTCTTCACAATGGTTTCAGATAAGAAATTTGAAATGTCTTCAAGATCATCTTCTGATAATTCTTTAAGTTTTGATACCATGCTAACACCTTAAAAAAATAATGATAAAAATAAATTCTAAACTTGCCACAAATTACTGAATAAATCATAAATAAAATATGACCATAAAATAAAAAAAATAAAAAAATAAAAAAATTATTTTATACAATGCGAATTAAAAAATGAAAAATAAAAAAAGAAAATAGAAAAAATTAATTAATCTATTTAACCTTGGATTCCGCCCATAGCCTGTTGGATGGTTGCTTGCATTTCCTCAAGTTTTTTCATGACTCTTTCTTCTTGACGGGTCATGGTTTGTTGTCTTAATTTAAGGGTTTCAACCTTATCTTCAAGCTCTTCTAAAGTTTCATTACGTTCAACTTTAATTAATAAGTTTCCTGCAGATTTGAAGACTTCAGCTCCTTCTGGAGTCTTTTTAAGTTCTGCAAGAGCAGTTTCAGTTTCTCTTAATTGAATGTCTACATTTTGTTTTTGAATGGTTACAGCTTGAGCTTGTTGTTGTAATTGTTGGAATTGGTTTAATTGATGTTGTATATTTTGTGGAATTTCCATATTTTCACCTTTGATCTTTTTTATAATAATATTAGTTTAATTTTTAATTTTACATATAATTATCTAATAAATCATTATACTATAATATATTATTACTTAAATATTTAAAACTATTGATTTATAAAATTGGAATAGAGAAATTAATTAATTTTAATTAGAATCAAATAAATTTTAACTAAAATCAAAAAATTAACTTTCAGTCAATTCATTTATCTCAACAGACAGTTTTATCCATTTGATAGCCGAATTTATTGATGCCCTAAAGGATGTTGCATCCTCTGCATCAATTGTGATTATGATAGAATTCTTGTCCAATTTCAAATCCATGGAAGACCTGTAATCAGGAGAAGTCTCAAATTCAAGCAATATTGAATCATAAACGATTTTAGCTTGCTTTTCTGTGTCAAAATCAATTACAATGTCACTATTGATTGACTTTAGAATTTCGCTTTCACTAATAAGAATCTCCCCTAGATAAAATTAATTTAAAAATCAATGATTTTTAAAGTAAATAATAAATGAATTTAATTATCAACTATTTTCTTTACGTTTATTTGGAAATCTATTTGTTCCCCTTTCTTATTTACAAAATAGAGTATTGCAAAGTTCTTCTCATCATCATAGTCCGCATAGGATATCCTAATGTAATTTGAGTCTTGAGGCTCTGTTGTGACTTCAATCCCCAATACTTCAGCCAAAACATCCAACTCCCTGACAGTTGATCTGATTTTCAAGTCCTTAGGGCTTATGTGAAGACGTTCATTTGTAGTGTTTACAGAAACAAGCAAAGCAAGCTTTTCATTTGCATCAAGGTCATAAAAGGTCAGTTTGCTTGGATTTCCCTTAATCTGATACACTAAAACAAGACTGTCATGACCTAATTGCTTAGCTTTGATGAGCAAATCCCTTAAGCTGCTTTTTCCCCTATTGGTGTAATCAAAGCCGAATGCATGGGAAAAGTTCTTGCAGAATGTTCTTGTTTTCTGAGACGGTTTTCTTGATGTAGAAATAAGCATGATAATCCTCTTTTTTATAATTTAGGTAAGAATTAGAAATAGATAATGCAAAAAATTAGTAAAATTATAAAAAGGTAATTTTAATTTGTTTAATTAAAATTACAAATAGCTAAAATAACTAAATAGCTAATAAAAATAGAAAATGAAAGCAGAATCAACTGCCATAAGCTAAATAGTTATTAAAGATAATTAAAGAATAATCATAAATAAAAAATTATTTAATAACTATCTTGCCTTTACAAGTTTTCTGACTTCTGGAACCTTTTTAAATAAAATCCTATATCTGCATTTAGGACATTTATTTTCCATGTAACCTTTGTGGTCAACTTCAGTTCCACATTCAGGACATCTGTACAATTAGTTTCCTCCAACTACTCTTTTAATGTTACGGGTAGCAGCTTTTGCCATAGGAGTTTCTGGAACGTATGCTCCACCGGTAAAGACAGTACCACATTTTTTACATTCCCAGATTCCAGCGCTTACTCTTTTTACGTAAGGTCTGTCACATTTAGGGCAAACATGTTTCTTTTTCATGTTTTCTTCGATTTTCTTAACTTGTCTTTTTGCTTTTCTTCCGTATCTAGCACCGAATCTGCCAGTAATACCAACTTTTTTTGTTCTTGCCATTTAAAATATCTCCAGTAAAATTGAATTAATTAAATAAGTCATTAGGCTTCAACACCTACAAAGCCTAATCTAAAGTATTATTTAATCCATCACTTGATAAACAATAAATATGATAATTGATAAGACATACTCTTGTCTTAAACTATAAGATTAAATAAAAAGATCTGCTTTACTAATTATAAAACTGATAATAATTAAAATAAAGAGAATATTTGCTAAATTTAAAGCCATTACAGCAATTAGACTATAAGTTTAACAATATAATAATATAATATAGTATTTAAAAGTATATAAAGTTAATGGTTTTTAGATATTTTAATTTAAGAAAAATAGCTGTTTTTTATTTTAGATTTGAAAAAAACATTAATTTTTCAATTTAAATTGAAATAAACCATTTTTGACAATAAATATTTATATTCAAAGGATTTTTGATAATAAAAATAAAATTTAAAAAATCAATTTAAAAAAAAAAAAAATAAAAAATAATTACAAGAAATGAAAAATCTATTTGAAAGAATAAAAAAAATATTAAAACTAGTTAGGAATATTCTCCAAACTAGCGAAATATTTCAAACTTTATAAGAAAAG
>SUTG01000045.1 GCA_015063035.1 Methanobrevibacter olleyae | reverse complement strand
AGGACAAGAATTATAAGAAAAGATACAATTTTTCCACATTAGACAATGCAAAAAGAATCACTTACACTGGAATCAATAAGATAATGTTAGAAGACAGCATTAACTGGCAGTGCAAGTCTTGTCGAGGAATCATAAGCATTCAAGAGCATGTCTGCAGTGAATGTGGATTAAAATATGATGATGAATAGGTTTACTCTTTTTTATAAATGCATAATTAGAAAATAGAATAAAAAATTATAAATTATATTAAATATTAAATAATATAGTACAAAACTTAATTATTAAAAATTCAAATTAAGATCAATCAAATGATAAAAAATTTAAATATATTTAAAATAGTGATATAAATGAATCCTATCAAATGTCCTAGATGTGGAAAAATAAACGATGGAACTACCGATTTCTGCATTTACTGTGGGACTATCTATGATGAATATAATGCAGAGGAAGATGATTCCACTTTCCTATTCATTCCTACAGGTGGAGGAAAAAAACAGGAAGTTAAACTTAAGCCTATGCCTGAAAACCTCTCATCCAGAAAAGACAATTACAGATGGATGATTATCATAGGTTACCTATTTGCAATATTAGGTAGTGTGCTTGGTTTCATTTTTGCCATTTATTTGATAACAAGAAAAGATTCAAACGCTAAAAAGCATGGATTAGTCCAATTAGTGGTTTTAATAGTTGAATTTGGTCTAATCGGTTTCTTAATATTCACTGGACAAATGGATCCAAACATTATCTTGAATCCATTCAATACTACAAATATGACCAATATGTCTCAAATCTACAATTCAAGTGCAATGAACATGAGTGGTTCCAGTAATTTATCCAGTTTATTTGGTTTTTAAATAAACCATTTTCTTTTTTTTATAATAATGAAAAATAGCTCTTTTTTAAAAAAATAAATAAAAAAAATAGAAAAAGAAAAAAATAAAAACTCTTTTTAAAATTATTAAAAAAATAAATAAAAAAAAATAGAAAAAGAAAAAAATAAAAACTCTTTTTAAAATTATTAAAAAAATAATTAAAAATAAAAAATAATTAAAAGAGATTAATTAGAACTCTGCATCTCTTTCAATGTTTTCCCAGTTGTCAGTGAACCAACCGTAAACTCTTTCCAATCCATCATCAAAAGAAACAGTTGGTTTGTAACCGAGAATGTCTTTTGCCTTATCAATGGAAGACAACAATTTGGTTTTAGCATCCCAATTACGTCTTGCCACATAAGCGATTCCCTCAGGGTTTCCAGTTAATTCATTGACCTTATTTGCCATGTCAATCACTCTGTGATCCTTACCGGAACCAAGGTTAATAGCTTCACCAATAGCTTCCTCTTCAATTCCCATAGCTAAAAGACCATTAACAATGTCACCAACAAAGGTCCAGTCTCTTGTTTCGGATCCATCACCTGTGATTGGCAATGCCTGTTTGGTCATGGACCAATAGAAGAAGTTAGGAATGACATTTCTGTATTTGCCTGGAACTTCACCCGGACCGAATACATTAAAGAATCTTGCGTTTACAATTGGCATATCATATAAGTTATGGAAGTAATTAGTGTATAACTCACCAAGCAATTTAGTTACTTGGTAAGGTGTGTGCAAGGAAATGGAAATGTCATGTTCTTCAAATGGCATTTTAGAGTCTAAACCATATACTCCACAGCCAGAAGAAGAATATACAAACCTTTCCACACCGGTAAGCTGTGCATATTGAAGAACTTTAAGTATACCAATACCATTAACCATCAAGTCAGTTTCCGGATTGTCTACACTGTTTTGGTTAGCGAAGTGAGCGGCTAAATGGAATACGTAATCAGGTTTCATCTTAAAGACACGCTTAAGCTCTTCATCATCAAGTATATCCCCTTGAATAAGCTCAACGTTTTCCAATTGTGGAACGTTCCATTCATAAGCAGATGACATATTGTCAAGTATTATCACTTTTTCTGCACCAAGTTCACCCAATCTTCTTGTTAAGTTACTGCCAACGCAGCCAGCCCCACCAGTTACTAAAATGGTTTTATCTTGATATTCGTTATATTTAGACATAAAAATCACTTCAATAGTTAAAATTAGTTAAATCATAGTTTAAATTAATTAAAAAATAATTTTAATAGTTTATATGTTATAAAATATGTTTTTATTATTAATAAAATTAATTAATGGAATGAATAATAACTATTAGAAATATAAAACAACTACAAATAAAATTAATTATGGATAATAACTATTAGAACTATAAAACAATACAAATAATTAATTAAATTTAAATAATAAATAAGAAATAATAAAGATTAAGTCATAACTTTAGAGGGTGATAAAATGGATCTTGGTCCTGAAGAATTTTTAATATATGAAACTTATTTTGAAAATGATGATAATGTAAACAGAAATGAAGGATGTTGCAGTACTTTAATAGTTCTTGCAGTGCTTTTCATAATCGTTAATGTTTTAATTGTATAAAACTCTTGATAGAAATAAAAAGGTTAGAAAATGAGCGTATTTGACTATATCTGCCATAGAAGACCTGAAAGAAGCTTCTTTTATAAAGGAAAGCAATTTCCAGTTTGTGCAAGATGCACAGGATTTTACATTAGCGGAATAGCTACCATAATCCTTATAAACTTATTCCCTATCACCTATAGCTTAACAACACTGCTTTTAGGAATCATTCTTTTGATACCATGTGCAATCGATGGATTCACACAGCTATTTGAAATGAGAGAAAGCAATAACACTCTCCGATTCATTACAGGTATTCTTGGAGGAATAGGCTTAATTTTTATCTATGAAATCATTATAGAGTTTTTTGTATTCAATTTCCTATAAAAAAAGGTTTAAAAATAGCTTAAATCTTAAAATAGATAATATAAATAAGTAAAATTAGAATAAGATAAAATAGAATAGAAACAAAAGTAGGAAAAAATAAGATAAAAAATAAGATAAAAAATAAGATAAAAAATAAGATAAAAAATAGATAAAAAATAGATAAAAAATATATAAAAAATATATAAAAAATGGATAGGGCATGAAAAATAGGATTAAAAGATATTAAAAATAAAAGGAGAAATTTAAAAATCTAAAGAGATTTTAAAATTTAGCGTCTTGCACGACCTACTTTACGTGCAATAACAAGTTCTCCAACTGAAATGAGACCTGCAAAGAACTTTTCAAGTCCGCCAGTTGCCCAAATGGCTTCACCAAATGTAGCATTTTCAATATTTTTCTCATACTCTTCAGCAGTAATCTTAACACCAGTTGTTCTTGTAGAGATTTTAGCGGAAGCTTCCATCAATTCATCCCAACTGACTCCTCTAAGCTCTTTTTCCATAGCCTTGTAGATTTTATTTACCTTAATGTCATATAATGAGGACATTGAATCTACAATATCTACAGATCTAGATACACCAATTACCTGATTCTCATCATTGATGATAGGAATGCTGATTAATTTATTGTTTGAAGCTGCAATTACAACATTTCTTGCCGGTTCATTTTCACCAATGGTCATGATTTCCTCAACAGGACTCATAACATCAGCAATGTTTGTCTTTCCTTCGCGTAATCCTTTGGTAATGTTGAATGAGGTAATCCAACCTTCCAATTTCATATTCTCATCTAAAACAGGAGCAGTAAATCGTTTATACTCTTCCATTTTTAGAGAAACATATTCTATAGAATCATTTTTTGAAACAAAAACGAATTCCTTATCCATCATCTCTTTAGCTTTCATTTTAAACACTTCTCCATAAAGATTTTAAAAATCTGTAAGAATAATCTATTAATTTTTTAATTTATTTAATTTAATTATTTTAATTTAATTTATTGATTTAATTTATTGAATTTTTTTATCTATTAATCATCTAAAACCAAATTTAAAGCACCTACAGGGCATCGAGAACTGCATTCCTTGCATCTTATGCATTTGTCATTATTGAGAATGATCTCACCGTCCACTACCTTAATGGCTTCAACAGGACAATTATCCTCACACAATTCACAAGCTACACAGATATCCTGATTGACATCAATGTGACTGTAAATCACTACTGGACCTAAATCCCTTTTAAGATTAATTGCTCCTTGGATACATAAGTTAGCACAGGATCCACAACCGCAACAACGGTCCTTGTCAATATAGGAATACATATATCCATCTTCAGAGTCAATAGCTCCAACACTTGGACATGTCTCTCCATGCTCTTCAATGAATTCTTTAGTTCTAAGTGATATTGCATTGGTTGGACAGTATTTTAAGCAAGAGCCGCATCCAATGCACTCTTTACGATTTATGGAAATGTCTTCCATTTTAAGAGTTCTATGAGGAACCTTAATCTCCTTTAATGTATATTCTACAGAATCATCTTCCTTAATGACTGATTCAGCATCCCATACATAAATACATGAAACAGGACAGGTTTGAGCACAAATCTCACATTGCACACAATCTTCACCGATTTTAGCTCTTTTAAGCCAGGTTGAAGAACTGATTACATTAATAGGACATTCTTCAACGCAAAGATTGCATCTAACACAACGAGGTGAGATGGTAATGAGCTTTTCCTGATCATTGAAATCATGAATGTCAACATTAAAGTCTTCAATATCTTCATCTAAATCTACAGATTTGAGAGTTATTTCCCTCTCTAAGGTTTCAATCTGCTTTTTTAGTTTAATTTCCATATTTTTATCCCCATAGATAAAGTTTATTATTAATTTACTCTAATAAGCAAATCTTTAATCTTAAATTTCACAGTTTAAAAACATTATTATGTTTATATATCTTTTAAATAATTTAAATAATTTATTATAATTATTCAATATAGTATTATTGTTCAAAATTTTTTACAAATACTCAATAAACTCTTCCAATTCCTCTAAATTAGGCAATCCAGTAATGCCAATGGCTTGAACGGATTTTGAAGCAACCCAATTAGCTATTGTACAGGATTTAGCCAAATCATATCCTTTAAGATATGAATAAAGGAATCCTGCATTAAATGAATCTCCTGCAGCGGTTGTATCCACTGCTTCACATTCAAAGGCAGGTATCTTAACCTCTTCATCCTTATTGTTTATTGCATAAGCTCCAACAGAGCCTCTTTTTACAACAACAGTATCAATTCCATCATTACGGACATTTACTGCCAAATCCCTAAAACTTAAAGAATCATCATCAGATAAATTCAATTTCTCCTTATAATAATCTTCAAACAATATCTTCAATTCCCCTTCATTGATAAGAAGAATATCTGTTCTTTCAAGGATTTCCTTAAGTTCTTCAACTCCCTTTTTGACATATAGCATTCCAGGATCAAAGCTTAAGACAATCTTATCAGTCAATAGATTCAACAATTCCTTTTGAGCATTGAATGAATCCCCTACAAATGAAGTGTAATGAAGTATCTTGCATGCATTGACATTCAAAGGATTTATCTCATCGATTCTTATCTCATCATTTACACCAGGGTCTACATAAAGAGCCCTTTCTCCTGCATCAGAAACAAAACCCAATACCTTACCTGAATTGCCCCTTTCTGCATAGATGAGATTTGTTAAGTAAACATCATTAATCATCAGATTGTATTCCAATAAATCCCCTTCCTCATCATCTGCAATCTTTCCAATATATGATGTGGAACATCCAAGCTTTGAAAGACCAATGATTGTATTGGCTGCTGAACCGCCAGGGGATTCCTCTTCACCTTTAATGAAACTTTCCCCATCGATTTCTGCAATATGTCCAACCTTATAAAGCTTATCCACATTCAATGCACCAAAGCCTATAACATCCACATTGATTGCATCATAAACTATCTCATCAACACCTAAATCTTCAGCAGTCACATTTTTTGAGGATTTGGAAATGTTTGTATCGTTTTCTTCCATTTAATCACTTCGTTAAAAGATTATTAAGGAGCATTATTTCAAGATATCCAATAAATTGGTCTTGTGTTCACCTAATTGACCTTCAAAGTTTCCAGCGGAAATCCTTTCTACACCAGGAATGTCAATAATTGCATCAATGGCTTTTTTAATAGCCAAATTCATTGCTTCCTGACTGGTTGCATTAATGACTGTTTCAGGAATGTAATTTACTCCTTCAGGGACTTTTGACTCATCACCAAGCCTTTCCTTTAGAGAAGGGCAATAAGGATGGTTGGTACTTGGACCAATCTCTGGGAAATTGGTTTCAGGCTTACTTGCTGCAGAGCATATTCCAAAAGGAGTGCATGCTCCTTCCACTTCCATTATAGTGTCAATGATAATCCTGCCCGCCTTTAAGACCGCCTCTTTTGTGGAACACATATACCAGAAGTTACCTCCCATGATTCCTTCTGCATAAGCAAGTTCAGATTCAATCTGGAAATCGGGAACTGCGATAGGGACATTGATCATCTTTCTTCCAAACTCTTCAATTTCCCATTCATAGCCATCCCCACAATGACCTACACTTTCCATCATTCCAATAGAGCCGACCGGATTTTCAGTTATGCTGAAAACCCTTGTAAATGGCTTTACCAGAATATCCTGACGAATTCTGTAAGACAATTCCTTTTCAAATTTTTTCAAGTCATCAGTTAGCCAGAACTGAACAATAGCTCCAGGCCTTCCATCAGGAGTCCTATCAGCATCTACAAATGCTTCCACACCTGCTTCCACTCTGCCAATTACAGCACTAGGTGTAGCTGTAGCATCGTAAGCCGCTTCCTTTACAGTCAATTCATCTTCTGCTGTAATCAATGCTCTGATATACATTCCATCAAATGATTCAAAGAATGTATCTTCTACCTTATCATAATTTGCCATAAATGTCATCTCAATAATAAATACAATTAATAAAAATCTGTAAATTTTAAATAAAAATTTTAAATATATTTTTTAAAATTATAAGAAAATAATTTAAATTATCCTAAACCACCAATATCCTTTCCACGAATACTATTCCTCATCTCTTTGCTTAACTTAAGCAGATAATCCCTATTGTCATCTGTAATTATCTCAATGATAGGCGCTTCCTTATTGTAGAATACTTTTTCGAACTCTTCAATAAGTGAATAATCCACTTCAAAGTCTTCAAATGCTGCATTTGGACCTTTTTGTGAATACTCTCTAATAAAGTCCAAAACATATTCCTTATCAAATCTTGAATGAAGATCAATCAAAATGGAACTTACAATAGTATGGTCAGATATCACTGCAAGCTCTGCAACATTCAATGGATACTCATTTCCATTGAAACTAACTGACAAACCACCATTGTCCCTTGCATATTGCAATGGCTCAACATCAGTTATGCTGTCACCCATGTAGATTATTGAACCTTGACCTAAATCCAATTTCTCAACAATATCCTCAACTGCAATTTGCTTACCTTTACCTCCAACAGTTTTCACACTTTCAATATACCTGTTGATTTCAAGCTTAGGAAACTCATTGAAGAAAATGTCATACAAAACATTGAAGTCCTCTTCACTTTCATCACCATGTTCAAGTATGATTTTTCTAAACTCTTCAACTTTCTTAAGTTCTTCAATAAATTTTGGTGATTTGTCACCGACAATTGTTTGAGAATTGTTTGCTTGAGATGAAACATTATCTGATTTTTTATCAAATTGGTTAAAATTAGTAGCCCCACATACATCAAGTTGTGTGTGATAAGTATTTTGGAATGGAAAATCAATATAATTGCATAGAGCTTCAATATATTGACCATAACTAGTGCTAACTATGAAAGAATCAATAAGTTCATTTGCGAATCTGAGAGTATCATCAGAACCATCAACAAGATAGATGTTTTCCCTTGAAAACTTGATCATTTTTTCATTTGTTAGTCCAGCTAATTTATAAAATGGAACAATAAGCTTAAGTGTGTCACCAGCATGATAATTTTCAAGCTTGACATCATCAACAAGATAATCATCAAAGCGACTGATGATCTTGAATAATTTTCCACCATCTTCAATAAACTCATCTGCCAATTCATAAGCATTGTCATTTAATGTTAATGGACCTTCACAATCTGTGATAAAAACTTTTTTTACCATATTTTAATCTTCCCAAATTTTAAGTTTTGAATTTTTTAATTTTAATCTTAAAATCTATAATCTTAATTTTCAACTAAGTTTAAATTTTTCTATAATGAATTAATAAAAATAAAAAAAGAAAATTTTATTTGAAAATAAAATAATTTAAATTAATCTTATAAGAACTGCCAAATTGTAGAGACTCTTGCTGCATTTACTGGACAAATTCCCTCACAGTTTCTACAGGAAATACAGTCGTCATGATTTACAACAACTTTTCCATCTTCAACAGCCAATGCATCAACTGGACAGTTTTTAACACACACTTCACATAATTGGCAAACATGATGATTAATCTCTACAGTACCGTTTCTTCTTCCTCTAAGGTCTCTTTTAATGAAGAATATCTCATGATTCCTATTAGTGAAGAACTCTTCCTTAAGCTTGATTGCTTCAAAATTACAGCTTTCAGCACATAATCCACAGTAAACACATGAATTGTCGGTATCTATAACAATTGGATTAGGACCATCCAAGCTAATTGATTCAGTCGGACAGACATCTTTGCATAGTCCGCAACTGATACAATTTTCATCCACCACCTCAATTCCAAGTTTAGGTGGGAAGAATTCAACAAGGTCCAATACCTTTACAACATCCAAGTCCTTTTTAATCTGTGCATTTAAACGCTCATTGAGGAAATCTGTTACATTCACTACAATGGATCTGCAGTTGGTACAGGTGAATATTTCAACATCTGAAAATTCCATTCCTCTTGGAACATCCCTAATGTCCATTGAGTTTTCATAATCAAAATCATCAAAGTGATAATCCTTTGAGATGTCTTCAAGCAATTTAACCAAAACATTGTCAATATTGGTAACGCCTTTTGAAATGTTATGGACATCCCTGTCAATGATTTCAGATGCGATTTCCAATGTCTTGATCTTATTGAAAGATTCAAATGCCTCTTCCCTTTCCACATAATCTATTGCATATGTAGGGCAGGAATGCATACATTCCTCACATCTTGCACAGTAAGCAGGGTCAATGAACGGCAATTTATTGGTTTTGCCTACATTGATTGCACCTTTGGAAGGGCAAATCCTTGTACAGGTCATACAGCCGATACATTCATCCTGGTCAATGCAGAGAGTCTTACCTTCCTTAACGGTTTTAGGAAGGATTTCTCCATATTTAATGGCATCAGTAGGGCAGGACCTGAAACAGTACCCGCAACGAATGCACTTATCCTCATCAATTTCACTATGCATTTCCTCCCCACCAGTGGATTTCAAATGAATAGCTCCAGACTTACATGCATTCACACATGCCCCACAAGCTCTGCAAAGCTTTTTGTTGATGTTTGGAACATTTTCACGAATTGGATCCGCTAAAGTCTTTTTAATGTGAATAGCGTCATAAGGACATGCATTGGTACATAAGACACATCCAAAACAATGCTCGCCCAATTTAATGAACTTGGTATTTGCATCTTGATAAACTGCATCAATAGGACAAACATTCAAGCATGGCTTGTCTCTACAATTGATACATTTCTCATCATCAATCTCATACTCTATATGAACATCCCTTAATGGTCTTGGAATAGGGTCAACAGTAACCATATTAAGCCCTCCTTTCCGCTAATTGGGAAGCCTTTACAGAAATGTGAATAACTTCCTCATCATTATCATTTGTATCTAGATTAAATTTAGCCAAGAAATATTTAATGACACCAAATGGACATGTTTGATAACATATGCTGCATCTTAAGCATTTCTCCTTATCCCTTACAATGGTATCATTATCATAATCGAAACTGATTGCTCCAGTTGGACAGTCTGGAATGCACATTTGGCATTTCTTACAATTGTCAGAGTCCCAAGTGATAATTCTAATCTTCAGTCTATTGATGGCATCTTCCAGAACTTCGTGAACAACCTCTTCATCATTTAAGATGCTTAAAGACTCATCAAATATAGGCTTGAATTTCAATTCATCTAAAAATAGCTTATCGGTGCCTAATCTAATCAAGTCATCCTGCTTGGATTCAATGTATTCCTCCAATGTGCTTACTGCCAAATTAATGATTTTCTTTTGCTCCTCGAGATTGTTTACAAAGACTCCTTTCATTGCTCCTTTTACCGGACAGGTCTCTAAACATTTTCCACAGGAAATACATTTGGACTGATTGACAACAACCCTGTCATCAATCTCTTCAATTGCTCCAACTTCACAGGCATCCATACACTTATGGCACCTTATGCATAAGTAATCATCTACAATGTATTTTCTCTTTGATGGAATGATATTGAACTCTTCACGAATGAAATGGTTTTCACCGCACTCCAATGTCTTTGGAGTTGAAGGGCAAACTTCAGCACAGAACCCGCATCTAATGCAAGATGCTTTATTGATAACAGGATAAATCAAACCAATTGACTCCTCATTGTCTGAATCCCTAACCAATTTGATTGCATTTGGTGATGGGCAAGATGCAGTGCAGCTTCCACAGCCAATACAATTTTCCTTGATCACTTCAGGGAAATCCCTGAATCTGTCTGGCTTGTGTGCTATGTCTTCCTTGGATTTTGCATCAAAAAATCCATCAATCCAGGTTTTTCTAGCGAATTCATAGATATACCAAATTATTGAGGACATATCATTTCACCTCAAAGAAGTCTTTAACAGCAGATTTGCCTGTGCTAATGTCAGTTATAGCCACTCTTTCAGTACATGCAATGCAAGGATCTGATGATGCATATGTTGATACTGCATCAGCAACTGTAGCCACATCCTTAAGCATATATCTAGCACAGGAATCAATATTCATGATACTTGGAGTTCTGATTGAAATGCGCTTAATCAAATCCCCATTGGTTTCAGCCATATATCTCACTTCTCCACGAGGGGCTTCATTTCTCCACTCCCCATATCCTGAAGGAATGTCTACAGGAGTTCTAATATCTCCTTTAGGCATATTCTCAATAGCCTGCTTCACTAAATCAATGGATTGCTCAACTTCATAAAGCCTATTTAAAGTACGGGCGTAATTGTCTCCCTCTTTTCTCCAAATAGGCTTGAATTCAAATTCATCCTTATAAGTGTAATGCTCTTCTCTTAAATCATGCTTAATGCCTGAAGCCCTTCCAATAGGACCTACAGCATGGCCCTTAATGGCTTCCTCTTTAGTCATGACTCCAACGCCTTTTGCCCTTAAGGCAACTATTGGAGCCTCTTCAAATAATGCAACATGCCTGTCAAAGCCATCTTCAATTTTCTTTAAGTTTTCAAGTATTGCATTGAAATGGCGTTCATCGGCATCCATCCTGACTCCACCAACAACATTCCAACCTAAATTGACCCTATTTCCTGTTAACAATTCAAGGGAATCCATTGCGTATTCCCTTAAAGCAAGAACATGCATAAACAAGGTCTCATGGTCAAGAGTCTTGAAGAATGTTGAATTTGCAAGCAAGTGGGATTGGATCCTGTCCAATTCATTTGTAATGACCCTTAAGTATTGGGCTCTTAGCGGAGCTTGAACTCCAGAAATGGATTCTAAAGTTTCTGCAAATGTTTGTGTATGCTCATATGAACATATACCACAGATTCTTTCAGATAAGTAAATGCACTTTTGCCAGGTCTTTCCTTCCATAATCTTTTCAATACCTCTATGAACATAACCATAATCAATCTCAGCTTTAATAACCTTTTCACCTTCAGTCTTAAGTTTAAGCCTTAAAGGTTCCTTTAAACCTGGATGAATTGGTCCAATTGGTAATATCATAATATCTGACTCCTATTTACTTATCTAATTTCATAAATCAACAATAAATATAATTTTTATTCTAGTTCTAATTCTAATTCAAATAAATTATAATTAGTCTTCTCTAGCGTCTTGAGCCCTTCCTTTAGCTGCAAGAGCACCAGGCGCGACAGTTAAAACTGCCTCTAAAATTTCACTTGGTCTTGGAGGACAACCTGGAATAGCTGCATCCACTGGAATGAAGTCTGAAACAGGAGCGAGAACTCTTCCGCCCTCTTGTGCAAAAACATCTCCAGACTGTGGACAGTTTCCAACAGCCACAACAATCTTAGGTTCGGGAGTTTTTGCATAAATCCTTCTTAAATTGTCTCTCCATTGTTCTGTTACTGCACCAGTCACTAAAAGAACATCAGCCTCACGAGGATTATTGTGAACATAAATTCCATACTGTTCTAGATCGTATCTTGGGGAAAGGAGTGCAACTAGCTCTACATCACATCCATTACATCCTCCACAGTTTACAATACAAACATGTATTGAACTTTTTCTCACAATATCTTTAAGTTTTTTAAGCATTTCAATTACCTTAAATCTCGTTCTTTATAATTTATAAACATTATTTTTCAATGATTTTCAATAATTATCAATGATTCTAATAATTATCCATAATTAATAATCATTCTCTCAATAATTCAACAATTTGAGCCCTGCCTTCTTCTATGGCATCCTCATAACTTTTACCATGCTTTACTACATCCTTGGTTAATTGGTGGCAGATTCTATCTGCATCTTCCTCAGATATTAATTTAGCAACGTCACTTAACCAGTAAAGTCTTAAATCAAGATGCAATTGCCTTTTTATCTTTTCTCTATTTGCTATTTCAAAGGTAGCATGCATATTTTCCAAATCACTCATATCAAAGCGATTCATAAGAATATCTTCAAATTCCTCTTTAGAAATTCCAAATTCTTCAGACAATGGGATTGTAATGTCCTTTTCCCATTTAAAACTATGAAGAACTCTTAATTTCATCATTTCATACTTTTCTTCACTATTCATACAAATCACGTGAGCAACTATAGTTCATATTAAAATAATACTCCAGATGTTAGAATCCAGATTACTCCTGCAACCAATATTCCGATTGCAGTTTCTTTTCTACCATATCCAGGTCTTCTTCCTAATGCAAGACCAATGAAGAAGAATGCAATGGTAAGCAATATTACAGAACTAATGAATCCTATTAATCCATGGTTAAACAATAAGAACCATCCAATAATAGATAAAACCAAGGTTAAAACATCTATTTCAGACATTATAAAAGGTTCCATATGCTTTTTATAGCTTAATAAAAGCCCGGCAATTGATCCTATTATAAAAACTATAATATAAATCATATAATATAATTCTTCCATGTTTTCACCTTGTCTTTCTTAATTTTAGTTCTGATTTCTTTCAATTCAAATAATCTAAAAAACCTAAATCGGTTTGTATAAGCAAATAAATGTAATGCAAATAATCAAAAATGTAATGATGAATGCAATTTTCTCTAAGTTTTCAGCTAAATGAGCATATTTTTCCTTATTTTGCACCAATATGAATGGAACAAAAATAAGCCCGATTATAGCTAAAGGAAGCGCTAAAATACTTTGATAGAAAGCAGCAAGTCCTGCCACTACAAAAATGCCTAAAGCTACCAATGAAGTTAATACTCTCATTCCTTTTTCATCATTCATTTTTAAGCCTTCTAATAATTTTAATTTTAATTTATTTTATTTAATATCAATTCATTAAATTTAATTCATTAAATATTAATTAATTTAATTTAAATAATAATCATGATAATTGAACCAATAGTACAGATAACTGCAATGGATATTTGAGCCATTACGGAATGGTTTGGATTCAACATAGGTGTTGTAGCATTGATGAAACCTGTAATTATA
The DNA here is from genome assembly GCA_015063035.1 of Methanobrevibacter olleyae. Taxonomy (GTDB): domain Archaea; phylum Methanobacteriota; class Methanobacteria; order Methanobacteriales; family Methanobacteriaceae; genus Methanobrevibacter; species Methanobrevibacter olleyae_A. The sequence goes on along the minus strand of SUTG01000045.1, from coordinate 2,037 downwards.
CAGATTACAATCATTCCAATCAAGTATCCGACAACTGAAATCGGTCCAAAGAATACAGTTAGGAATATCCATAATAAAATATACCAAGCTATTGATTCTGAAAACATTATGTACCCTCTAAGCATACCGAAATGCTCAGTTTCAAAACCTGTTATGATTTCCTTTCCTTTTGTGATTGCAAAAGGAGAATATGGAGATTTTGTAACTATCAATGTGAAGAACATAATCGCTGCAAGAGGCAATTGCAATACTAAAGGACCATGCACCGCCTGATATTCAATGATTCCACCAATATCCATAGTCCCAGTCAATAGGAATATGATTGCGATTACTGCAAAGAGCGGCAACTCACCAGCTGCTGAGAAAACAGCCCTTACACAACTTATCTTACCATATGGGGAACCTGATGAGGATCCTGCATTATGCTCCACAATCTTATGGATTGCATAAACACCGAATATGATCATTAAGGAACCTTGAGCCACTGGACCTACAATAACAGCAGTAATCCAAACAGCTGCTAAAATAACTGTAATGCCTACATAAAACGGCATTGCAGCGGTTTTTGGGAATGAAGTTTCCTTAAAGAAAAATTTCAATGAATGCAATAAGTACTGTATGATAGGAGGTCCTGGCCTCAATTGGACTCTTGCCATAACCTTTCTATGGAAACCTAATAAAAGACTACCTGCAAGGAAAGCTATTATTACATTGATTAAAATTTGAGCCATTAAATTCATAATACCCGCAAAGAGAACTTTAATTAGTCAAATTAAATTATTAAACTATAATTTGATAAATAACTAATAACCTGTGAAAGGCTCTTCTCTTCTTTCCTCCTCTTCATCTTTTATTGGTTTGGACATTGTTAAAAGTCCAAATGAAAGCACTAAAAATGGTATACAAACAATAGCTATTGCATAGACTATCCAATCAGCGGGATTAAATATTAAAGCGTAAAGGATAGCTAATACTGACACAATCAAGATAATATAACTAGCTATTTTCATTTTATTCATTTTTATCGACCTTCTATTTTAATAATAAATTCGTAAACATGACTTTTTAAAAATTAAATTATGATAATTTTAATTTAATTTACTCCATTTTTGATTACAATATTGTTAATAAGATTTCAACAAATCTGACAATGATAAACAATGAACTTAAGTGGATAATCAATATGAATGGAGATCCGGGAGTTCTGAACATTTCTGCCTTACTTGCAAAGAATGGAGCTATACCGCTTTCACCACAGACCCCTATTAACATTACAAGGGCTCCAAATATCATCATTGGACTTGCAGGGATTGTTGCGAGTTCAATTAAGCTTAAGGTACCGGTAGCTGCCAATATCATAGCTGCCCCACCAAAGAGCGGCAAACCGCACATCATTGCAATCAAACCGTATTGATAAGCGGAATTTAAAACCTCTACCTGCTTTACAGCAGAAACGATACCAATGTTAACAATACCAATCAAAGCCATGAATAAGGTAAAGTTAAACAAATCTCCAGTAATCATAGCTCCTGAAGTAGCTATACCGCAAATAATAGCCAAGAATCTTCTATGCTTGAATTCCTTTTTGCCAACTGCAACCTTGTTTTCATCAAGAGAACCAAACATTGCTTCCACTTGAGTTTCAGTTCGGCTAATGGCTATCAATGCTGTAAATACAAGTATAGTTACAAACAAGAATATGTGGAGAAGGTTTAAATAAAGAACAATATCCCCTAAAGGAATTGTTCCCATCAAGTCTCCGCCTAAACTCTCTATTAGCATTTAAAGTCTCCTTTTTATTTTAAGTTCATTTGATTTTGAATTTTAAATTTGAATAATAAATTGATAAATATAATTTTAAGTTCATTTGATTTTGAATTTTAAATTTGAATAATAAATTGATAAATATAATTTTAAGTTCATTTGATTTTGAATTTTAAATTTGAATAATAAATTGATAAATATAATTTTAAGTTCATTTGATTTTGAATTTTAAATTTGAATAATAAATTGATAAATATAATTTTAAGTTCATTT
>SUTG01000044.1 GCA_015063035.1 Methanobrevibacter olleyae | reverse complement strand
GAAAAAAAGAAAAATAAATAAAAATCAATGAAATTAAAAACAAAAAAAATAAATAAAACAATTAAAATTGAAAAAAAGAAAAATAAATAAAAATCAATGAAATTAAAAACAAAAAAAATAAATAAAATAAGAAAAATTGAAAAGAAGAATAAAATAGGAAAAAATAAGAAAAATTCAAAAAATAAGAAAAAATAAGAAAAAAGAGTTAAGAAAACTATCTTACTCTTAAGGCGTATTCGCCAGCTTTTGTAATGCCTAATTCACGAGCAACATCAGACTCTTCAGGATCGGTTACAATTAAAAGACCGCTCCAGTTGGAAGAGGTTGGGTTCTTGCATTCTGGGCATTGCTCTTTTTCAGTTAATTTACTGCAGTGTGTACAAGCTTTCAATACCATTATTCTTCCACCTTAGCCATAGCTTTCTTTTCTGCAGCTTTATTCTTTTCAGCTTGAATCCATTCGAATTTACCTAAGTTAGGTTGTCTCATGGTAAGGCCAATCTTAGATTCCTTAATGGATTTTCCTTTAAGACTTAAAGTAACTATTCTTGCTCTGATTCTGTCTCCTTCAGTTAAGACCTTTTTGGATTCGTTACCTAAAAGAGATGCGTTTTTAGGATCATAGTTAATATAATCATCAGTTACTTGAGATACATGCACAAGACCTTCCATAGGGCCGATTCTTACAAATGCACCGAACTCAGTAATGTCAGTCACTTCACCTTCAACAATTTCCTGTTGTTCAGGCTTGAAGAATATTGCATTGAATACAACATTATGGTAAGCAGCACCATCACCCATAATGAGCACTCCTTCACCAATTTCCTCAATGCTGACAGCACCGACCATTAAACCTAAATTCTTATCGAGCTGTCCGACATATTCCTCATTTAAAGTTTCAATAGCTACATCTTCAAGAGGTTCATCAAATCTGTAAGGTGGAATTCTTACAGTTCCCTCAATAGTTGTCATGTAATACAAAATAATCCCTCGTTTTAAGTGAAATTTAAATTTTAAATAAATTTGTAATAAAGCCAATTTTAATAAATTTTAATAAATGTTATTAATTTAATGAATTTTTTAAGCCAGTATGAATATTAATTAAAAATATAATAATGAAACTATTTAAAGTTACTTATAATACTAAACAATTAATACCAATAAATTAACGTTTAAATCAGATAACCTTCAACTGCCAGATATTTCTTTTGCCTTAGAATGACTAATGCAATTCCTTTTTTCTTCGCTTTCTTTCTTAGATTTGCATCATTTGTCGCCAATACATTGGACACTCTAATCAATGCATCATCTACAGATTCGCCATCATTCAAAGGAATGTCTCTAATTTCAATTTCGCCAGATTGTGCAATTTTCAAACCTAAGCCTGCAGCTAATCTAACTTTACCTTTGCTATTCTTTTTAAGGCCTTTGAGCTCATTGATAACAAATTTTGCAGTTACCAATTGATAATTAGGCAAAATTCTTTTGAATTCCTCTAGAATATCTACATTGAATTGAAAAGGAATCATAAAAAAGTTAGTATCAATGAATACTTCTCTTTTATCTCTAGATTCCATGTTATCACTGACTAAATTTAAAAAATCCAATATTAAAATGATTTCTTTAGAAATCAAATTATTGAATTATACCAAATCCAATTAATCTCCAACGTGCACCTACTCTACGGGATAAAGCTACTCTGTCCCCTTTGTCTGCACATACAGGCAATTTCAATGCAACGCTAACGTTTTTCTTAACTTTAGTAACTACACCAATGGTGGTGGTTGTACCACAGTTAATCATTAAAGGTTCCTTGATTTTAATTGGATCCACTTTTCTTTCATCTTTAGTTCCTACAACACGTTCTAAAAGCTCAGTTTTCATATCAAAGCTATGCAATACTTCAGGTAAAGTACTTTCAGCACCAGCGACTGAACCAGATAATGAATCTGCCTTGGTTAATGCAGGGTCTAATTTAGTAGCTACACCAATAAGTCCTCCAGGACCTACTTCTTCAACAGATTCTCCACCAGCTTCCAATCCAATGATTTCAGAAGTCAAGCTGATCCATTTGTTCTGTTTGCTTTCCTTGACATTAATTCCAGGTCTAATTTCAATAATGTCTCCTAATTTAAGAGTACCTTGAACTAAACTTCCACCGATTACTCCACCTTTAATCTTTTTAGGATGGGAACCAGGCTTATTAATGTCAAATGACCTAGCTACATGCATTCTAGCAGGTTTATCCAATTCCTTTTCTGGTGTAATTATCACATCATTGATAGCTTTAATGAGAATATCAATATTGGCTCCTTGTTGAGCAGATACTGGAATGATTGGTGCATCTTCTGCACAGGTGCCTTTTACAAATTCCTTGATTTCATTGTAGCTTTCAATAGCTCTTTCTCTAGGAACAATATCCACCTTATTTTGAACTACAACTACATCCTTAACACCGATAACGTCAAGTGCCATCAAGTGTTCCTTGGTTTGTGGCTGTGGACATTCCTCGTTAGCTGCAATTACCAATACAGCGCCATCCATGATTGCTGCACCAGATAACATGGTAGCCATTAAGGTTTCGTGTCCTGGAGCATCAACAAAGGATACTTTTCTAATTACTTCAGTTTCACTTCCACAATGTTCACAAACATCCTTAGTAGTGAAACATAAAGGCTCTTCACAATTAGGACATTTTCTAAATTCAATATCAGCATATCCTAAACGTATTGAAATACCTCTTTTTGTTTCTTCACTGTGAGTATCTGTCCATACACCAGATAATGCTTTAGTAAGTGTTGTCTTTCCGTGATCGACATGGCCCACAAGTCCTATGTTTACATCAGATTGAACTTTCACAGATTACACCTTTAATTTTTTTAAATGAAATAATTTTGAATTAATTAATAAATGTTATTGAATAAATTCTAATGAAATAATTTAATTAATTATTAAATGTTATTAATAAGATTTATAATTAATATTGAATCATACTTATGAATAAACGGTTATTATTAAATTGAAATCATATTTATAATTCAATATTAATATAAACATGATTTAATACTTTAATTTTGAAATAAACAATTTTAAATAATAAAATATAATATGAATTTTTAAATAAAATAGAAAAATAATAATGAAAGATTAATTTTTTAAAAAATTAATTTCATTAATTCCTATTTTTCATTTATCTGATTATTCTTCTGCTTCCTCTTCTTCGGGATTTAAGATATCAGATATGGATTTGCTACCTGCTTTGGTAACAACAGTGTTAATTAAAACAATATCTTCAGAGATAGTGTTTCCTCTGACGGTTTTTCTTCTTTTAACACCATCACCTATAGGTTTGTAGCCTACTCCACCGGTTAAAAGACTTTTGATTCTTCTAGGACCATCAACGTCTCTTTTCATAGCGAAACCGTTTTTGTCACTACCACCAGTGATTTTTAAAGTGTAGCCATCTAAACCAACGATTTGACCATCGAATTCTTCTCCGATTTTTAAACCGTTTAATTGTTTTCCATCATCAACTTCTAATTGATAACTTAATTCTTTTTCAGATACAACAATTTTAAATGCCAATAAAATTCCTCCTTTTATTTTTCGGAATTTAATCTCCCATAATCTCTAGTATTTATTCTATAATCTTGAATATGTGAAAATATTATGAAATCATAAATCAATTATTGTTTAATAATGAATACATGAATAAACCTATTAAATATGCTTAATATTCAAAAAGACCGAATTTACCCCAATCCTTGTCTTTTCTACGCTTGATTTCAAGGATTTCATCAAGGACCATGAATTCATCTTCATTCAATTTATCCTTAAACTCTCTCTCCAAGATCTTATAATGCTTTTCAGGAATGTCTACATATAATGTATCTCCCTCTTCAAAGTCCTTTCCAGCTACAGCGTCGTTAATAGCCATAGCAACCCTTTGACCTCTTGAAATTGCAGTCAAAGTCTCACCTTTATCTTCCATGCTGGCAATGGTACCTACATATTCCCCATTTGCATTCATTAAAGCATATCCTTGCTTTACAGTTCCTGCTTCAACTTCAATACCGCAAATGGCAGGTTTGCTTTGCCTGAATATAAGTTTTGGAAGAATCATGAATTTAGCTGGTTTGATGATTGCATCAAGCCATTGCTTTTTCTGAGCCTCTTTTCTCTCTTGGACCCAAGCTTCATAATCTTCAGTGATCTGATAGATCACATCACCTTGGAAGAGCTTAACTCCAGAATTATTTAAATCGTCGAGAGCTTTAGGGTGTACCTTTACATTAAATGCAATTATCACACCATGCTCAATGTTTTCATCCTTTGCAATGGACGCATCGATTACATCCCTCTTGTTTACATCACCGATTTCTGCAGACCTTATTGGGATTTCCATTTCCTTAAGCAAATGAACAACCGCTTCAAGGGAACCTAAAGTGTCTGCCTTAACGAATAAACCTTCATCATCAGTATCAACGGTAATGTCCTCCAATTCCCTTAACAATTCCGCTTCAACATCCTCATCCTCATTCAATACCCTAAGAGGAGAGCCTGAAACGACATCATCAAGATTTGGAGCGGCTATCTTGATACCTGCTGCTGCAACAACCTCATCAACCTTTTTGAATTTCTTCTTGGAATCTCTCATCTCTTCAAGAGGGAGAGGCCTTAAGATAGATCTGATTTTGGTTTTTACAACATTGTTTGCATCCATTAAAGCAATTTCATCACCATCACGGAGCACACCATCATAGATAATGCTATCAACAGTCACTCCAAGACCGGTTTCTTCCTTGACTTCCAATACAGTTCCTTTTGCAGGAGCATCTTCATGGATTTCCAATTGTTCAGTTAAGTATTCCTGAGCAAGACCAAGCAACATTGCAATTAGCTCAATGATACCTTCACCTGATTTTGCACAGATTGGAATGATTGTAATTTGGCTTGCAAAGTCAGTGACTCTGTCAAATCTTTCAGACTGGAACCCTTCCTCATGCAATTTTCCAATGAGCTCGTAGATTTTCAAATCCAAATCTGTTTGCACTCTTGGAGCTTGCTCTTTAAAGCTTTCCATAAAGGAAGCGCCTTCATGGATGTCCCATCCAAAGATTCTGTCAATCTTATTTGCTACAACGATAAATGGAGTCTTATACATTTTCAAAATATTGATTGCCTCATAGGTTTGAGGCTTGAAACCTTCGTTGATGTCAACAATTAAAATAGCCAAATCCGCTAAAGCTCCACCACGTTTACGAAGTGATGTGAATGCAGCATGCCCTGGAGTATCTACAAAAAACAATCCAGGAATGGTGTCCTTAATTGATAACCTGGCTATAAAATCGCCGCAAATTTCATTAATTGTATCTATTGGTATTTCAGTAGCTCCAATGTGCTGGGTAATGCCTCCAGCTTCCCTATCAGCTACAGTACTTCCTCTGATGTAATCCAAAAGAGTAGTTTTACCATGGTCTACATGACCTAAAACAGATACAATTGGGGATCTAATCTTCATATAACTCCACTCACAATTAAATAATTCAATAATTCAATAAATTTAAACAATAATAATTTTAATTCGATTATAGACAACGAATTGATTTTTTTAAGAAATCTGAATCTATTCGTAAATCCAAGCGTTATCAGACATAGAATAATCACAAATCTCTTCTTCATCGAAGAAAAGAGCAATTTCTCTTTTAGCAGATTCAGGTGCATCAGATGCGTGGATAATGTTTCTTCCAGTATCCATACCGAAATCTCCTCTAATGGTTCCAACATCCGCTTCTTTAGGATTGGTTGCTCCTACCATTTTTCTGATTACAGAAATGGCATCGTCTCCTTCAATAACCATGGTTAAAGCTGGAGCGGAAGTGATGTATTCCACTAAACCGTTGAAAAATGGTTTTTCAGAGTGTTCCCCATAATGTTCTTTTGCTAAATCCTCATCGATTTGTCTTAATTTCATAGCTACGATTTTAAGACCTTTAGCTTCAAAACGGCTTAAAACTTGACCCATTAAACGTCTAGATACCGCATCAGGTTTCATCATTACAAAGCTTCTTTCAATCATTGTTTAACCCATTTAACTTTTCTTGGCACTCTACCAAGTTTGATCATATTTTTTTCACATTTACTACTACAGAAGAAATAGATGGATCCGTCTTTCTTAACGTACATTTTACCGGTACCTTCTTCTATTTCTTTACCACAGAATGAACAAGTTCTCATGTTAAAACACCTTCTTTAAGTAAGATAAGCTCATAATAACCAAGGTTATTAAGGAGTTCTGATCTCCTTAGCTTCTCTGATTGTGTCGAGTAACATTAAAATATCGCCTTCACGTACAGGGCCCATGATATTTCTTGTTAAAATTCTTCCTTTGTCTCTTCCATCGAGAATTCTGCATTTGACTTGCATGATTTCTCCAGTCATACCGGTTCTGTTTAGAACCTCAATAACTTCTGCTGGACTTCCTTCTTCCATATTATCACCTATTAATTATTTTGAAGATATGTATCTTCTAAGGCGCAATACTTATTCTTTAAGTTCTGCAACTTTTTCAACAACTTCTGCTACTAAGTCAGCAGCATCTCCAGCATCTACAATACAAGCGGAAGCAGTTCCAACACTTAAACCAGCAGCTGCACCAACTTTGTCTTTGGTAGCTAAGTATACGTAAGGAATTTCTTTTTCTTCAGCGAGAACAGGAATGTGAGCAACGATTTCAGCTGGATCAACATCTTCTGCGATAACGACTAAAGCTGCGTTTCCTCTTTCGATGAATTTGGTTACTTCGTTAGTTCCTTTTGCTACTTTACCAGTATTTTGTGCTACTTCTAAAGCTTCTTCTGCTTTGTTAGCGATTTCTTCAGGTGTGTCAAATTTTACATAAATGTTTGCCATATAATTTACCTCCTTTTTCATCTGGCTTTTTGCCATCCATCGGCAAAATAATCACTATAAAAATCAGTAAAATAATCAAATATCTAAAAATAATCAATATTGAAATTTAAATTTCTATTAATTATAGATAAAACTTTTTAAATATGATACCTAAGATTAAATCCATTTTGAAATCTTATTAAATATAATATCATAATAAAAAGTTAGCTTATAGAAGCTAAAAAATATTCAATTATAATTACAGATTTAAAGTTTTAATCTATAACTCTAAATATTATATCCACATCACTAAATAATAAAGCCTAAAATAAAAGTAAAAAGTTTTTATTCTAGTTTAATATTTTCAATGAATATTATTAGTTTAAGTAAAATCAGCTAATAATATAAAATTTTTCAATTTAGTATTAATGAAATAAATTCTAGAGAACTAGACATAATAAAATATATTATTTATAGTATATAAATGTTATTAGAAAAATAGATTTGAAAAGAGAATAATCAGCCATTTAAGCCAATTATATTGGTACTTAAAAAAATAAAAATAAAGAATTCGTAAAAAGGCGTGAGAAAAAGATAAAAGTAAAAATTACTTAAATCTAGTTCCAAATCCGAAAATATCAAACAACAATATTATTTGATTGCTAATTTAATGTCTTCAGCTTTTACAGTTTTTCTACCTGCGTGGCGTGCAAAGTTAACTGCTTTTTGAGCAATTCCGTTTCCGTATTCTTCGATTGCTTCAGCTAATTCAGCTTTAGCTGCATCAGCTACTCTTTCAGCACCAGCATTTTTTAATATTCTTCCGATAGGAGCGATTGGTAATTCCATATTTAACACCTCAAATTTTTATAATATTAATTGTATATTTTTTAATATATAAATATATCGATAAAAATGCTTAAAATTCAAAAACATTTACATATTCCTATTAATAATTTATAAAAAATAATATTTATTTTTAAAATCAAATCTTAACAAAAAATATAAAAATAAACCAAAATTCATAAAAAAATATTATACAAAAAAGAAAAACAATAAAAAATATTGAAAAAATCAAAGATTAAAAGAAAAATATTGAAAAAATCGGAAAAATCTCTGATTTAAAAAGAGTTAAAAATTAATAAAAATAATAAGAAAATGAATAAAATTAATAAAAATTAATTGAAATCGATCATGAAAATGATGAAAAAATAGAAACAAAAATTAAAAAAATTAGAATAAAACATTGAAAAAAAAAGAAGTATGAAAAGTTAAAAAAAATTAGAATAGAAAATTAAAAAAAGAAGTATGAAAAGTTAAAAAAAATTAGAATAAAAAATTAAAAAAAGAAGTATGAAAAATTACTTAAAATTATTTATTAAGTAAAATTTCTTTGATTTTATCAATGTCTGCGTCCACTTGGACAGGTTCCACACAAGCGTCAATTGCAGTGTTAGGATCCTTAAGCAAGTGTCCAGTTACAACACAAACAACTCTTTCTCCCTTGTCGATATCTCCTTGTTCAACTAATTTCTTAAGTCCTGCAATTGATGCTGCAGAAGCCGGTTCAACTCCAACACCTTCAGTTCTTGCAAGCAATTTTTGAGCGTCAAGGATTTCTTCATCAGTTACGGTTTCAGCCAATCCATTGGAATCGTAAATAGCTCTCAATGCTTTGATTGCACTTACAGGAGCACCAATACGGATTGCAGTAGCAATGGTTTCTGGGTTTTCAACAGGAGTCATGTCCATGGTTTTGTCTCTGAATGCATTTGCAATAGGACAAGCCCCTTCAGCTTGAATACCAGTCATCATTGGAACATCATCCATAAATCCAGCATTGTGGAATTCGGTGATTCCCTTCCAAATAGCTGAAATGTTTCCTGCATTACCTACAGGAAGAACGATTCTGTCAGGAGATTCCCATCCTAAATCATGGACGATCTCATAACCGATGGTTTTTTGCCCTTCTAATCTGAATGGGTTAATTGAATTCAATAAGTATAAATGCTTTTCACGAGCAAGTTGGGTCATGGCTTCCAAAGCTTCATCGAAGTTACCGTTGATTGAGAATACTTCTGCACCATGGAACATAGCTTGTGCCAATTTACCAAGAGCAACTTTACCTGCTGGCAAGAATACAGCGCATCTTAAGCCTGCTCTAGCAGCATATGCAGCAAGGGAAGCGGAGGTGTTACCGGTAGAAGCGCAACCTACAGTATCCACACCAAGCATCATAGCTTTGGTCATACCTATGGTCATTCCCCTATCCTTGAAACTTCCTGTAGGGTTTGATCCTTCCACTTTAACGTAAAGGTCGATTCCAAGTTCCTTGCCTAATTTTTCACATCTGCAGAATGGAGTTCCTCCTTCATCCAAGGAAACTCTTTTGCTTGCATCAACAGGCAAGCATTCTTTGTATTTCCATAAGTTATCCCTTCTACCTTCAAAAGTGGATTTAGGAACATCAACTTCCACTTCCACTTCCAAGACAGAACCACATTTCTTACAATTGTAGATAACTTCATCATCTTCGTATTCTTCTCCACATGACACACATCTAATCATTTTATCACATTAAATCTTTTTGATGAAACAATAATTTTTATTTGAGTAAAAATAATTTAATTATAATTTAATTTAATAATGAAATTAACAAAAAATTAGATTATAATTAATATACATCATATAATTATAGTCATTATAGTATAAAAACTTATTTTAAGATTTGCTTAAGTTTATTAAATAATTAAAAAGAGTGAAAATTTAAAGATAAATAAAAGAAAATAATTTGAAAAATAAATAAAATAAAGATAAAATCTAAAAAAATAACTAAAAGAAAATAAAAACTTAAAAAAATAATAAAATAAAGATAAAATCTAAAAAAAATAAATAAAATAAAAAAAGATTAGAAAAATAACTGATTATGTTATACCTAAACCGAATAAGGAGAATATCCAATTTGCTAAAGGCAAAGTTATATTCGCTTCAATGAATGCTGCGATTATCAAAAAGATTACACCAAGGCATAGGAATATGAAAGACTCCTTTATCTTATTTTGATTCTTTTTAAATGCAGCGGTTATCCTTTGCTTTGGGCTTATCTTTACATCAGAAAAGTATGGATCGAAAAGATTCAAATAGGAATAGTCTGGAGACATTAGATTCCATATGAAATGAAGTATGAATGAAAGCAATACAAAACCACCGGTTGTAGCTAAAATGATAGCTGGAATTTCAAATATTCCATGAGGCAGAGTTAATATCAAATAAGCAATAATATCAAAATCTGCACCAAAATAACCAATGAACAATGCATTATTTGCTAAAACAATAGCTCCCAAAACTCCTCCTAAAGCTCCAAGAGCATATAATATAAAAGCTACAGTTACATTATTGGTAAATATGGAATGGGTGGTTAGAGTAATTGTCCCTTCCTCTACCTGATTCCTGAAATTATCCACCATAGGCTGGATGTATTCGGAAATGCTATCTGCATAAAAATAGCCAATTAGAAGTGGAATGACAAAGAGCAATATTGAAAGCAATAAAAGCATCTTATTATTTGAAAATGCGGCTTTTGTCTCTTCTTTAGCTATTTCTAAATAATGTTTAATATCCATAAAATCATCCTACAATAAAATCATCTTAAAGACGTTTAACTCAACTAGATAAAATATTTCTTAATTGAATGATCAATCTAATCAAATAAGGATTCGGCAATTAGAATAAATATTTTTTAATTGAATAATCAATCTAATCAAATAAGGATTCAGCAATCTCTACAGATTCCTCTTGCCTTACCTTTAAGTCTTCAAAGAAATCCTTCATCAATTCTGCTGCATGAACTTTACAATGTCCGCACATGAGCTCACCGTTCATACATTCCTCACGAATCTTTTCAAGCTCCTTCTCATCATCAATCAAATGATAAACAAGCATTTCATAGATTACACATTCATCAGGCCTTCCACCTAACTCCTTTTGCTCATCAAGAGTTTCTCTTCCACCTGTTTTGGAGGATTTTACTTTTTTCTCAGCTTGTTTTGGAGTTTCATTCAAGTAGATTGCAGTATTCGGCTTGCTGCTTGACATCTTGTCTCCAGTGAGTCCTGTCAAGAACCTATGATAAGTGGAAGCCGGAGCTAAAAATCCATATTCCTCATTAAGTTTAGCTGCAATGTCTCTTGTAAGCCTTAAATGAGGGTCCTGGTCTACACCAACAGGAACAACAACCTGTTTTGGTCCTCCGAATTCCTCAGTTTGAGGAAGCAAAATGTCTGCAACCTGAACTAAAGGAACGTATAGATGTGCAATGTTAGTGCTTTCATTAAAGCCATAAATTGCATGCATATTATTGAAATTGACCCTTTTTGCAATCTTGAATGTCAAGTCATTTAGGGTTTTGTTTTGGGACTGGAGATAGACATTCACATTATCCTCAGTTAAGTCAAGCCCTAAAGCAATGTAATTTGACAAATACTCATTGATAGCTATTTCCTTTGCCTTTTCAAAACTGATTCCCCTTGCTGCATAGGATTCCATATCTGCAATTGACAATGATAGTGATGCGCCTTTCTCAAAATACCATTTCAATTGGTCAATGACCATCTTATGGCCAATGTGCATCTGGCCACTTGGCATCATTCCAGTCATTACTGCAAAGTCCTTCTTGCCATTGATTAATGGAAGCAATTTATCAAAGTCCCTATGGCCAAAAATTACCCCTCTCCTCATCAATCTTGCAGGATCTTCAATCTTTCCTAAAAGTTCTGAAAAGTCTTTTATACCAAACTGATTAACTAATTTATCATAATCTACTATAGATGAGCCCCATGGATCAATCAAAAAATCACCTTAAATATAATATCTTTGCTTAAATTGAATAATTAGATAATAATTATTATGTTTCTATTTGTAAGTGTTTAAATAATCATATGTATTTTTAATTAAAATCATTTAAAAATTTTAGTGAAATAATCATATGTATTTTTAATTAAAATTATTTAAAAATTTTAGTGAAAATTTATAATAATTATTGCATAAATTTTAGTTTTAATTCTAATCTTGATTATAATTAATATGCTATTAATTAAATATGATTTACAAGTTAATAAAAATAACTAATGAAAATTTGAAAAAATAGCTATGCAATAAAAAAAATTAATTATTGAAAATAATTAAGAGAAACTTGAAAAAATGAAATGAAATGAAATCAGTTTAAAAATAGCTATGGGCGAGTCCATTCTATGTTATAATAGGTAACGTCCAAATCATCATCAACTACAGCAAGCAAAAGTTTCTTGTTTACACCATGGGAAACTCTCACATAGCTTGCAAAGTCCAATACATTGACCTCATTTGTTTCATACAATACCTTAACCAGGAAATCAGAGTGTGCATGGCCAGGACCTGTGCCCCTTTCATAAAGACGAAATTCAGAACCGTATTTGAATCCTGTCTTGATAATGTAACCTCTGTTTTTCAAATCCCTATAAACAAGGTATTTGCCGTAAATCTCCTCTTCCTTAATCAAGTCAATGATGTGATTCACATCACATTTCCTGTCATTTTCATAAATGTCCAAACGTCCGCTTTCCATCAAGTAACATGCTTCAATTATGGAAAGCTCCAAACAATCCTCAGACAATTTACCAAACTGGCTTTTCTGATTAAGGGAAACAGCCCTTTGGTTACCCTCTTCAATTTTTATGCTTACAATTCCTTCACATAAATCTCCACGCATCTAAACACCTAAATAAAAATCCATAATAATGAAATAAGAAAAAATTAAAAAAAGTCTTTAAAAAATTTTAATGAAAAATTAATGATTAACTAAAATAGTTAAAAACCAATTATTTAAAAAGAATTATTTGAATGGCTATAATGTTTTAACAAATATATTATTTGCCAAATCCCTTGAAACTTCAATCAAGGAATCTTCTATGAAAACATTATAATTTGAATCTGTAGAATCAGATATTCTGATTTTTGATCCTATGGCAATTCCAATGTCCATTGCATCAGAAAGGGAAGAGTCACCGCCTCTTATGAACAGCACTTCACCTTCTTCACCAGAGAACAATTGGGAAATTGACAGTAAATTGAATTCCCTAACTCCAATGTCTTCAATGTCGCTTTGATTGTTTATGCAGTCATCACAGTTAGCAAAGTCAAAGTCACATGCAGGAATCAAATGGTCATCTGGACAGGTATCAGGATGTTCCAACATATGGCAAATAGCTCTTTCAGCTTCATCAGACAATGAGTGTTCCATTTCACACGCTTGAGCATGAAGGTTTTCATCCTTGATTTTCAAGACATCTTTTAGGAATCTTTCAAGAATTCTATGTTTACGTGTAATCTTTTGAGCTATTTTACTACCTTCATCAGTTAAAGAAGCCCCTTTGTATGGAATATAATCAATATAACCAATATCTTCAAGTTTTTTAAGCATTTGAGTAACACTACCTGGCGCAATACCTAACTCTCTTGATAAAGTTGTTGTAGACACAGGGGAGTCTTTACTTCCGAACTTGTAAAGAACTTCCAAATACTCTTCAATATTTTCACTAATTTCCTTTGCCATGTGAAACTCCACCGTTTTTATAATTAAATTTTCATCATAATTCAATTAATTCATTTTAAAATTATTTAAATTAATTTTTAATGTTTAAAAATTACCTAATTACCATATAAAACAATTTCATATGATATTATTACTATAATAATATTTTATACAAAAAGTATATAAAGTTTTGGATAACCTAAAATTTTTTAACAACACCTATTGAAAATAGGCAAAATCTATAAAAAAGTTGTTTAGAAAAGTTCTCTAGAAAAGTCTTAAAAGAAAAAATGAAATTTTTAAAAAAAAATAGTCAAGAAAATAAAAAAAAAATGTTTAAAAAAATAAAAATGTTGGATTAAAATGGAATAATCCTATAAATGCGGAGCTTTTTATAAGATTTTGTATTCCAATTGCTAATGTGTCCTAAACTGTTTCTATAGCTTGTTCCATCCGCAGAATACCATCTTCCATTTACATATATCTGAGCCCATACATGACCAGTGGTTAACCCTGAACCGAATTTGCATCCTTTTGCATGAGCATATCTTGCTGGAATCTTAGAGGCTCTACATAAAGCCACTATTAGATTGGAATGATCACAGCAATTTCCCCTTTTGGTTTTTAATGTTTTTGAAGCTCCCTTTTTGGAATTTGCATAATAGCTATATCCTAAATTATCCCTAACATAATTGAATATCGCTGTTGCCTTTTCCAACTTAGTGGAATACTTGCTTGTAAGCTTTTTAGACAGATTTCTAATGGATTTGGTTATCTTAGCGTATCCTCCGCCATATTTATATTTGCTTGCAGAAAGCTTTGTGTTCTGGTTCAGCCCTTTTTTAAACTGGCCTGAAGGGTTTATGATTTCCAAGGTAGATGAATTGCTTGATGGGCCATAAACTCCATTGTTGCCATAGGAATAGCTTATTTTATATTTCCCTCTTGAAATCTTAAGCCTTATGTAAGCTATTCCAGTATTCCAGGTAGTTCTTGTATAAGTCTTTCCATTAATCTTGAACTTGACCTTTTCTTTTTTTAATATCTTTCCATCAATCCCCTTTAATAATATCTTAAAGCAGTTTCCTTTAAGGATAGTGTAAATCAAAGGTTTTGTATATGTTTTCTTATATACTGGCAATGTCATAGAAAATGTTGACGGATCATAATAATCCTCACCATCGAAAGTGCATGCAAAACTAATGGAACTCTTGTCAGAAGGCATCTTCACATAAGCCTGACCCTTTGAATCAGTGGTTTTAGTGTATTTTACACCATTTGCATAGATGATTAATTTTTTATTTGATAATGCATTTCCGTTGGAATCAACAAGTTTAACAGTGAAATTGGAAGATCTGTAAGCATATTCCTTTGGAGTTTGAATTTCAGTCATCAGATATAGGATTACATTTGACTCAACTGGCTCTGCAGGATTGTAATCCAAGTCACCATCATATGAAACTTGAATCTTGTGAATGCCTCTAATGCTTAAATCCAAAGATAAAGCAGCTATTCCCTCTTCATCAGTGTATGCAGTTTCATCAGTATAAGTTCCTCCAGGGTTTTCGATTCTGAACTTGATCAATGCGCCAATTATAGGGTTATTGTCTTCATCCACCAATTTAACTGGATAATATTCATCCCCATATATTTTCCAATCATCTTGAGAAATGATTTGAAGACTTGTATCCTTTAGTCTTGGCTCTTCATCAATAGATGGATTATCATTATCCTGAGCATTATCATTTAAATTTCCCTCTAAATCATCCTCTAAATTCCCATCTAAGTTATCATCTAAACTATCTAATTTATTATCTGAACTCTCATCTGAGTTGTCGTTCAAACTATCATCTAAGTTATCACCTAAATTAGCTGATAAACTTCCACTCAGCCCTTCTTTTAGAGAATCATTTATAGTCGCATTATCGCTTAAATTAGAAAGAGTATCATTGACAAAATCCAATGAAACATTATCATCTATCATCTCTGCTGAAACTGTAGAGACAGATAGAATTGATATCGAAAGCAATAATGCTAAAGCAAATTTATAATTAATAATTTCACCATCCGCAAAACACTTGAAAATTTTGAAATCATCCAAAATTAAGAAATGATTTAAAAATTATTTAAAATTTTTATAAATTATTTAAAATTATTTTAAAAATTAGGAGCAATTGAATCAATTACTAAAAATAAAGGAGTTGAAAGTTTTTTAAAATAATTTTTGAAATTGTAATTTTATTAATACATTACATTACTATTTAAATAAATTATCATATAAAAAATTAATCTTAATCATGTAAATATCAAAAATTGTTGAAAAAAGTTAAAATTATTGAAAAAGTTAAAATTATTGAAGGAATAACGAAAAAAAGTTAAAAATTATTAAAAAAAAAGTTTAAAAAAAATCAATGAATGAATAAGAAAAAAAGTTAAAAATTATTAAAAAAAAGTTTAAAAAAAATCAATGAATGAATAAAA
>SUTG01000005.1 GCA_015063035.1 Methanobrevibacter olleyae | reverse complement strand
CGGAAGGTACGTTGTGAATACCGGATCCTACAGGGTATCCCCATTTAGCTTTTACAGCGTAAGAGGTTCTTACAGCAGGTCCTGCACCTTGTCCTAAAGGAGTTACAGCTACGTCCATCCATGGTTTGGTAATTCCACATCTTTCTGCCATTTCGAGAATACCTTCATCGATTACAGATCCACCAGTTTCCCAGATTTCGAGTTTACCTGCTACACCAGGAGTCATTGGGTTGAAACCTAAGAGAATGGATGCGTCGATGTCAGAGTTAGCTACAGCTTCAATTTCACCAGGTTCAGCTGCCATACTTAAGGAGTTGTATACAGCTCTTTCAGCTAATCCTACTTCTTGTACGTATTCTACACCTGCAATTTTTGCAGCTGCTGCAGTTGAGTCGATAAGGAAAGGTTTGTCACAGACGTCTCCTACAAATTCTAAGTATTTAACCATAGCTTCTGCAGTAGCACCGAAAGTTTGTACAACACAAGGGTTTCCGGTTACATCAGACATTTCTTCCATAGTTTTAATTAATCCTTCAGCAGCGTCTTTATCAAAGTCTCCTGCTTTTTCATCACTAATAATTTTGTGTCCGCCGTAAAAGATTGTTCCTGCTAAAACGGTAGGGTATTCTCCAGGTTGTCCTCCCATTTTTACTCCAGCAATATCTACGACGAGTTGTTCTTTATCAAATCTAAACATTTATAATCCTCCAATTTAGATTAATCCTGTCATAATAGTACTCATTGCGCTTACTAAACCAAATTCAATGGACACTATTAAAATTACAAGACCTAAAATTATACCATATAAAATACCAATATCTCTACCGTTTTGTTGACCTAAACGTTGGAAGTATTCCCCAACAGCAAATTCTACTTTTTCTTCAGCTTCATCTAATTTTTGGACTGCAGCTGACATATCGTCGGTAGATACAATAATTTGAGGTACTGATTCTTCAGACATTTTTTAACACCTCTATAATCCACATAATTTAGCTAAGTATGGAATAACAACAGCTAAACAAAGAGCAATTCCAATACCGATAGCTATTCCAGAAAATCTGGTGCTGATTACGCCAGCGAATAATCTTCCTTCTCTGCCTAAGAGCTTAGCACGGTATTCTACATCACTAGAAGCATTTTTAATACCACGAGTATTTGGTTTGTTTGAAAATTTAACCATAAATAAAACCTCCAGTTTATACACCTACTAATGGTGCCATTAATAATAAGAAACCGATTACTAAAGTAAATACTAATCCAATCATAATACCTTGGACTTTACCTGAATAGTTACCTGCCATATTTCTTTGTACAGCACCAACTAATTTTACTTGAGTATCAATATTTCTGATTCTTGCTTCAAGTAATGCAGTTTCTGGAGAGATAGGGCGAATTTCTTCACCATCGTCGTCATCGTCGTCTCCTTCTTTCACTTCAATAACCATAGCATCTTCTTCAAAAGCACCAGGATCTTTTTCGATACATTCTTTTACTTTTGCTGTGATTGCTCCACCGTCTTCGTTATCAATTAAGTCAACAAGTTCTACTTGTTGTTGGAATCTTTCTACACCTTCCATAGGAATGTTTTCTACGAAAGGAATTGCACCGGTAGCACCAGTGATTTTTTTCTTTTCAGGGTCGCAACCATTTTCATGTAATGCTTGGATACTTTGACCAGTAATGTGACCTTGTACTTCTGCACCACATAAGATTAAGAATCTGATGTTTGGGTTTGAAATGATGTTTGCTACAACTTTTTCAATACCTAAGTTTTCAGTTTTACAAGGTCCAGCAATTGCTGCTCCAGCAGCAGCTGGGATATCTTCATTGTGAGAAGCTAAAGTAGTTACAGCAACAGGACTTTCTGGGTCCCCTACAATGTAGTCTCCACTTACTACAGGCCAGTTATCAGCAGTAGGTTTTTTGTCAGCCATCTATAAAACCCCCATAGCTGTTAATATAGGCATTGCTGCCATGATAAGGAACATTCCTATAACAAATCCATAAACCATGTTGGTTAATTTACCTGCAATTACAAAGTTGCCTTCTCTTCCTGGGAAGGAACCTAATGGAGCAGAGTTAGGATCTAAGGAATTCATTAATTCGTCAGCAGCTGCTTCGACTTTTGCGATTTCTGCATTTATTTCATCCATTGAAAGAATAATTAAATCTCCACCACCAGCTCCGAGAATACCGGATTCTGCGTCAAGATTTAAGTTTAATTCAGGAATAAATTGTATTAAAGGTAATACCATCTATAACAACCTCCTTATTCCTCAACTTTTGGCCATAAACCAGCCCATTTAACAGATGCTGCTGCTTCGCAAGAAGCATCTACAAACATCTTAAATGAGATGTACCAACCGATAAGTCCGACAATTAAAATTGCAAACCATGCATATCCTCCAGCGGAAATAGCAAGAATACCAGTAATGATCATAGTTAAGAATGCAGTGGAAGCACCACATTTAAGAGTTCTTACTTGGTCTTCGTTTGGTCCTAAACATGCGTTGAATGGGTGTTGGATAGCCATAGTACATAATATGTAAAAGATAGCAATAAATCCAGGAGCAATTACAGCAGATAAGAGTAAGTCAATTGAGTATCCACCTGCAATAGCAGCAGAGAATCCTAAAACAGATAATGCTGCAGCACCTGCAATTTCTGCAGTGCATCTTTCCATAACAGGAATTTTCATACCAACAATTTTTTTAGCTACAATAGCAACTAATAATCCAATAAGCATTGCAAAGATCAATGCAAGAATAGGTCCAGCAATTTCTAATCCAGTTAAGTTGAAAGCTGCGATAATACCTACACCAGCTAAAGCACCGATTACACCAATACCTAAAGACATGTAACCGATAGAAGGTACACCAGTACCTAAACCATAACTTGCTACACTACGGATTGCAATTACACCCCAAAGGATTGCACAAACTGCACCAAGACAGCTTAATACAGGTCCAATAATAGGGTTAATACCAGATAAGTATATACCGAGTAATCCACCGATAATACCAAT
Organism: Methanobrevibacter olleyae; assembly: GCA_015063035.1. Lineage (GTDB taxonomy): Archaea > Methanobacteriota > Methanobacteria > Methanobacteriales > Methanobacteriaceae > Methanobrevibacter > Methanobrevibacter olleyae_A. The sequence continues at coordinate 80,905 of SUTG01000005.1, read as the reverse complement.
AGCTAATATTACATTAGCATCTACAGCACCTTCTGCAGGTGCTCCACTTCCTCCAGCAGACATCTTAAATACCTCCAATCATTAAAACCATGAAGATTGCAGCTACAAGAGATACAATAGCACAAGCTAAAATTCCAGTAGGAAGTCTTTTAAATTTAGGGTCTACAAATCCTTCAATAGTACCTCCAATGTTATAGGAAGCAGTTACAGAGTTGATGAAGAACATACCTACAGATAAGATAGCAGCTAATCCTGCAATAACAGTAGCGTCAAATCCAGTCATGTTAGCGGTTGCGAATTCGTTAATAGCCCAGTAGACTAATCCACCACCAGCACCACCAAGTAAACCACCGATGATACCACTGATGTAACATACGGTAGGAATACCGTGTCCTTCGGTACCAGGAGTTTTATATTTTTCTTGGTTCCATTTGGTGATTGGGTCAACTGCAGCTTTACCGGATGCTGGTACTACACCAACACCATAAATATAAATAAAGTTACCAATAAGCATGGTGATACCCATCATTAACATGGAACCGACTGCACCTGCTAAGATGATCAACCATACTGGTTGTCCTGTCATAGAAGCTGCGGTAATGAGTCCAGTTAAACCTGCACCAGCTGCTAACATTGCGGTACCAGTTCCTACACCGGTAGCGGTAGCCATAGCTGCAGGAGCACCACCTACAGGAATGAAGTGTACACCTCCACCCATAATAATACCTGCAATTACAACACATATAATAAATATAATAAGATTCATAATGTAACCTCCTTATTCCTCATATGGTCCGAATTTTTCTCTTGCAGACTTTTCAAGGAAGTAGTTACCAGCGATTAATAAAATAACGATGATAAGTCCTACAACTTGTCCTCCAATAGCTCCGAATACAACAGTAATCCAGAAGCTTACGAAGACAATAAGTCCGAAACAGAAACCGGTTAAAGGTCCACCATATTTAGCACAGAAGTTACCTACATCGATAGAGTTTTTAGCACCGAGAGGAGCTTTGGTTACGATATCCCCTTGGATAGCTACAGGAGTACCTCCACCGTAATCGAATTTTTGGTATTCGCTTTCTGCACCGTAATGTACATCCCCTGTGGATGAACCGATTGCACCAATAGTAATTCCCCATAGTACAGCGAGTAATGGTAATGGGAATGGGTGTCCAAGACCGCTTAATGGAAGAGTCATTAAGTAAGCGATTCCTACAATACCGAAACTAGCTATAAAACCATGAGCTGCGATAGGGCCTAAGGATTGGGTTAATACATCCATAAATAATGGTTGTTCAAATTGAGATTGACCAACAATCCTTCCCATGTGTGATGTGACTGTATAAATTGCGTGAACAAATGCAGCAACAGTAGAACCCATTGCAATTGCGACTATAGGTAAAATACCCATACCCATTGCAAGAGATGCGATACCACCAGCGATACCACACCAGCATCCATATGCTACTGGTTCACCAGAAGCTGCCTTATTGATCATACGGTGTAAATGTCCCATTTGTGGAGCAAGTTGAACTTGTGAGTTAGGGTTACTTTGTGAACCGATGTCAGACTCTAAGTCCTCTGCAGCACCAGCGATGGTTGCTGCTGCACCCATTAATGCAACTACACCTAATGTAATAGGGTCCATATTTTCTTTTCCTCCTTAAATTTTATTAAATTTAATTATTTAATAAACTATTACGTGATTAATTTTCCTATTAATCACATTTAGACATATTCTGTCAAATATAAAACCATAAAGACATAAAATAAAAATGGACTAAATAATGGACTAAAGCAAAATTTAGACCATTTTTAGAACATCTAAATGATTTTATACTTTATGATTATACCTCATAACTTAAACAAAGATTTTATAAATCAAATAAGCCAAGGCAAACCACTTAGCTTTTAATCTAGCTAGATTAAATCCTTAAAGTGTTAAGAATGAAATATTTGATGAATAAATCTAAAAATCTTAATAATTAAACCTGAATAATTAAAAAGATAAACCAAGAATTTTTTCAAGTCTACTTAAATTAAAATAAACTTAAAATTAATTAATTTAGAGACATTAAACTCTCTATATTCTATAATTTTTTTAAAACACTATATATAAGCTTTACTAAAAAATCTCAAATTTTATCAATTATTTTTAGTATTACCTTAATTTTAAAGCGATTTATCAAAATCAATTGAAATTAAATCCATTTAAATTAAGTTAAAATCTTATATTGGCACTAATTTTTTTAAAATTTTTTTATAAAATGCATTTTAAACTTTTCAAAATGAATTGAAAAAAAATCCATTCTACTTTATACAAACAAATATCATATTGAAAAAAATAAATAAGGTAAAATCTATTAGGATAAAATCCTATAGATTAAAAACCTTATTTACATATTTCCCGTTTACACCAAACTTATTTTGCTGGAATGATGATAGATCTTTCACCTGCAGGTTCGAATTCTCTTAAAGCACCTTTAGCAAATTCTGCTCTGACTTTAGTGAAGTCGAATGGCAAGTTCTTGTCAGCAAATGCAATCTTTACAAGAGGGTTAACTGCAAATGCGTCTCCACGAGCACTGTGAGGTGCTTGTGCGATACCTGCGTATTCACCTTGGTGACCTACGTTCATTGCATAGTTAGGGTAGTTAGGACCTCTTAATTCAAGTGGTAAACCTTCGTCGTTTCTGATAGCGAATACGTTAGCTGCACCACATTGATCTTGCAAGTCGTAACCGTAGAAACCTAATCTGGAATGTTGTTCTTTGTGTAAGTATTGTGCTAAGTACCATGCAGATAAACCGGTTTGTGCGTTTCCAGTTGCGAATGCAGTGGAAATACCTGCAGCTGCGGAAATAACTGCAGCTCTTTGAGAACCACCGAAGTGGGTTTCAAGTAAAGCTGGGTATTCTTCGTATTGTTCAAGTGAGTAGAATGCTACTTCAGAACCTACATCAAGAACAGTGTCCATGTTGTTAGGTGCGGAACATAATTCTCCGTATTTGTCTTCTACGTAATCTTTACCGAAGTAAGAGAAGTCGTCTAATACGTTATCGGTGTATGCTGCGGTAGCATATTGAGTAAATCCTACACCACCAGACATGTAAGAACCTAACCAAATTTGGTCGTATAAAGCAGCACCTAAAGCTACTACTTCTAATGCAGATTCTACAGGGTCGTCGGTTACTCTGGAAGCTTGACAGATATCTGCCATGAATCCGAATGGTACACCACCGAGTTCGTTACCTGCTCTTGCTCTTCTGATTGGTAAGTAAGTACCCATACCGATAACTTCTGCGTGTTTGGATGCGTATGCGAAGTCACCAGTAGCACCTTCACCTGCACATTGTCCGTATGCGGAAATCATGGACATACCAATTTGCATAGCAGACCATCTGGAAGTGGTACCACCGTCACAAACTCTACCTACAACAGATGGAACTCTTACAATTTGCCAAATAGCTCCGCCTACTTCAGCTTTTAAAGCTTCAGCTTGTTCTTCTGGGAACTCTTTGTTGATGTCTAATACAAATGCAGGGTCGATTTCTGCTGCTAAGTCGTCGTCACCAGTAAATACTTTTACGTAGGAGTCGTCTACTAATAATGGGTTGGTTTCTACCATGTGTTCTTGTACTACAGCTGCACCAGGCATAGCGTGGTTTACAACTTCTAAGTAGTTGGTAATGGTTTCAGGAGTTACTTCCATACCTAATCTCTTTTCGAGTACGTTGTGAGCAGTGTTTAAACCTACGATTACAGTTTTTCTGATATCATCCCAAGCTTGTTGCATTGCTGCGTTGTTGATAAAGTGTAAGTCGTCCCCTTCTACGAAAGTGTCAGTACCGGATAATTGGTAGGACATTAAAGCTCTTTGACCGAGTGGGTTACCAATGTCTGGGTTGTACATTGGGATTCCTCTTTTCTCAGCAATTGCTTTACCTTCGTTTACAAATTCAGTTTTTCTTTCAGATTGAGTCCAACCGCCCATATTATAGAAGGTAGTAGTTTTTTCTTCTGGAGCTTCTTTGAACTTTTTAGTCATTGCATCTAAGAATTTTTTATCAGCCATTTTAATAAACCTCCTTAATATTCTGGGTTGTAACCAAATTGAGATCTAGTAACGTGTATTTGTCTTAAGACAGTTACAGCGTCTTCATCATCTCTGTAAGCTTCACCATCACATCTGTAGATAGTGGTTTTAGCTCTTAAGGTTTCTTCATCTAATGGTTCACCTAAGACTACAGGTTCATCTAATTCGTGACCAATTTGGTCTTTTACCATTTCTACGTTACCGGTTTCTTTGTTGAGTACTTGTCTTCTTAACATGTCGAACATTAAACCGTTTTCATCGAGTCTTAAAGAGTGACCGTGTACACCAGAACCTCTGATTCCAGTACGTGCGGTATCGAAGTATTCGTTTTCTAAGATTTCTTTGGAAATTCTTTCTAAGTCTCTTTCACGAGCTTCGATAATTTGTCTACCGGATAAAGTACCGGTATCGATACCTCTGTATCTGTATACGTAGGATCTAGCTCTTAAGAAAGGTTGAGCTGGAGCAAAGTACATGGAGTCTACAAATTGGATGTATCTTACTCTGTCCCCTGCTTTTGCACCGTCAATAGGTTCTACAATTTCTCTAATAATGTCATCAGGTTCATCGAGTTCGTCAAGAGGTGGGTGTACGGATTTGTATTCTTCACCTGGAGCTCTGTGACCTAATAATTTTACTACATCTTCATCAGATATTTCTCTTAAAACTTCTAACTCAACATCTGGGTTAGTGAATTTTCTTCTGTTTTCAGCTACCTGAGAAGTTCCTGGATAATATTGTGCCATAATTATGCATCTCCTAATGTTAATCTAACTTTTCTAATAATCTCATCTAATTTTTCTTGAGACACTGTTTGTCCCCTAATAACCCCTGATACTATGTTCATGATTTTACCTTCTGTTTTTACCTCTTCAGGCATGACCTTTGCGGTTTTAACACCGATTTTTGCAAAATCTTCAAAGTCTACAGGATATTCACAAATAATAACACAAGGTTTGTTAACGTTACGCAAGATTAATCTTGCCTTGTATGTAATATGATTTCTTACTCCACCTAAGTGAACCACAATAACCTTAAACTTTTGCATCTGTTCAACTTCCTTGTCAGTTAAACCAAAAGCATTACCTGCACCACCTGCAGGAGCATCATGAGGAACACCACTACCTGCATCCAATATCATGGTACTGGTTAATAGATTAGCTTCACGTAAACCAAAGGTGATTTCACAAACAGGTTTGGTAATGTGTCTACGACCTGGAGACATAGCAACTGCCAAGACATCACTTCCACATTCTGCGAAAGTTCCTCTTTGAGCAATTCCTCCTCCTTCACCAAGACCTCTTGTTTCCCTACAGTCTACAAGATGTGTGCATCTTCCAATCATATTATCAATAACCTACGATATTTTTATTCCAATGTATCCCTTTTTAGAATAGAGACATGATCTTTAAATTTAGAACGGGTATCTGCGATACCGACCAATTCATCAGGAATTTCTGCATTTTCACCATATTTCAATCCATCAGTAACAGTTCTTTGTTTTCTGATATATTGGGATTTGCTAGTGTTGATATCATATCCAGTATCAATATGCTCATCACATATTGACCTGATTTCATCAATACCGGATTCATCATATAGCTCTACAAAAATTCTACCAGTCTTAACCTTCAATTCAACTTCCTCACCATTTACCACAATTACTCTGCGATCACCATAAATACGGTCAATCTCATCTTGAGGTGGGAGTCTTGGTCCTTGAATTACGGTTCTTATAACTGAGTCTAAAGATTCTATATCATTCAATACTTTTTCAGTTGTGTCTGTACCTAAAATTCTGTGTGGAAATATTTCAATATCCATTATTTAACCTCAGTATCTAAATCATAATGATTTAAATAATTATTTTATTGTGAATTTTAAATTAGATTTTAATTAACAAAAATTAATTCGATAATTAGATGTCACCTTTAATCTCAGCAGCTGCTAAAGCAACATATTTGAGTGGTTCTCTGAATTCGTCAATCTCACTGTATACTTCTTTAATTAATCCAGAAGTTGCTTCTGGAGAGAAGAGTTGGGTACCAGCATCTAATGCCATACCTGCAGCTACACAAGGGATAGTAAATCCTTTACTGTGTCTGGTTACTACGTGGTTACCGTTGAATAAACCAGGACCTCCTCCACCATAGATAGAGTGAGAGAAGAAAGAGAATCCTACAGCTACCCCTTCAGCTCTACCGAAGTCAATACCAGGTAAACCGGTAGCGAATTCGATGTTGTCGTTGAAGTATAAGATAGTTGATGGAATACCTTGAGCAGCTCTTGCTGCACCGACGTTAACCATAATAGCAGCAGTACATCCAGCAGCAGCATATGCGTTCCATTTAGCTGCGTCACTAGTTGCGTACATGTTGTATCCAGTTAATTCTTTTTCTACAGCGATTACACCATCTGCTTCAGCTTTAGCAATAGTGTCTTGTACGATAGAACCTACAGTTCCTTCTTTTGCGTTGTCTTGTACGAGACCTAATACCATGTTGTCAGCGTTTAAACCTTGGTAAGCTAAACCTAATAAGTGCATTCTTTCGTAAGCACCTACTGCGTCACCCATTTCAAACATTGCAGTTTGTTCGAAAATACTTGCGAGTGCAGTTGATTGTAAAGTGTTCTTTAAGGTAGCAGCTACGAAGTCGTTTGCTTTAATGTTTCTTAAGGAGTAACCAGGACCTTCTAATTTTTGTGGTACGTCTAACATGGTTTTTAAGTTAGCACCCATGTATTCTACAGATTGTGGGTATCTTCCTAAGATAGCAGCTTTTACCATGTTTGCGTCGTACATGTTTACGTCAAACTCACTGATAATAGCTTGAGTTAATGCAGTTGCGGTAGCTAAGGTTGCTACGGAGTATTCTGCGGAAGAGTCTAATCTGATAGTTGGAATTTGGACTAAAATCCTTTTTCCACCAGAGAGTACTTCACATTTAGTATCATCGTCTTCAGTTACTTGAAGCATGTCTTTTACAGCAGCAGCAATGGAGTCAGCTTGAGCAACGATGTCAAGATCCATTTCTCTACCTAAAATTTTAGATTTTGCTCCACCGACGGAAGCAGTTTTTAAAGATTTTTCGATTCCTTCTAAGTTTACAGCTACAGTTCTTTTAACACCGCTAATAATGTTCTTAATAGCAGGGTTACGTAACGGACTTAGAGCTTCGATTGGTACATCAGCTTCGACTAATGAACCTCTGTCGTCGTATAAATCGACTTTATCATCAAACTTTGCCAATTTTTTCCCTCCTAAATAAATAGAGTTAATATACCACCCAAAATAACTAATTTTTAGTTATGTTGAGTAAGCCATAAAGCAAAATTTTTGCAATAGCCAGCTATTTGGTATACAGATATTAGTTTATTTAAAATATAATATAAACATTCGTTTAAGAATTAAATAGAAAACTTTATAAGTAATAATATTTTTTATTTTTTTTATTATATATAAGTCAAAAAGTAATACTTTTTTAAATTGATTAAAAATAAGCAAATTTTTATTAATAGGCTATTTCAAATTATAATTAAAAAATAAAGATTATAAAGTTACAATATTTTAAATAAGGACAAATAATTTATTTAAAGCAAAAATAAAGGAAAAAATAAAAAATCATAAAAAATTTAAATATTACTTAAATTCGGCAAAAGTAATACTATTTGTAATACTAAAAACAGTCTATTTTTTTTAAAAAATTTTAAAAAATACAAAACCCTTGAAAAAACTAAAAAATATTAAATTAAAAAAATTTATTAAAAAAAATTATTAAAAAATATTTATTAAAAAATATTTATTAAAAAAAATTATTAAAAAATTAGTGAAAAGATATTTCCCTAAAAAATTTAGAAAGAGAAAAATTCAGAATGCTCTTTTCATTCCAAAGAAATTGATTGCCTGAATAAGATCAATGAATGAACCTAACTCATGTTCAATTACTTCTTCTTCACTCATTCCGCTACTTAACTCGCCATCAACACTTAAAGTGTCAGGACCATATCCTACAAGACGGCTTTTACCATCCTGACTAAGTATTCTCTCTGCATCCATTTGGTGTATGAAAGCTCTTCCCGGAAGAATGACTGCATCCTTAATGTCATCTAGATCCAATGCTTCAAGATCTTGCCTTGTCATCAAACATGCGATGTCCTTCTTGGTTTCAACAACATTCACGTTATCTGGAGCTATCTTATTAAAGATTTTCTTTAAGAACGGAGCCGCAATTTTAGAGGTTAAAAGTGTAGCTTCACCAGTGACTTGAGGCAATATTCCTAAAAATTCCTCATACTCATCTTTTGCTAATATGAATGGCGCTCCGATTGTAGGATCTGATAAAGGGGTTCCAGTAACCCTGAGATTGTATTCACTATTGATTTGTTTTACAAGCTCTTCGAATTCAAGGGGCTCATGAGGAACGATTCCTTCAACAACAGGCTCATTTCCTAAAATAAGCCCTTGGTCATAGCTATTTGCAAAACGCATCATCATCAATGCCTTTGCCCCCCATTCCTCTAACTTTTCACAAGTGTTCTGTAGCACTGCACCGTCATTCACACCAGGAATAATAACCGCTGCAGCATGCAAGTCGGCACCTTCAGCAAAAAGTTGAGCAGCTTTAAGAGATTCCTCTGGACTTGGATCCAACATCCATTCCTTTCTAAGTTGAGCATCAGCAGCAAAAATAGTGTATGTGACCTCGTCGACTCCCTGATTTAGGAATTGGGTAGCAATGTCACCATCATCGATTCCCTTTCCACTTGTATATCCCAAGTGAATAGGCAATTGCCATTGGTATAAACCTGCTATCAGCTCTTCAAGCTGAGGATAGCAGCTGACATCTCCACCGCCACTGATGTTTACCTTCAGATTAGCATCTCTTACAGGATTCATCATAAGGGCCATTTGCACTTCACTGAGTACGGAAAATGGCTGTTGAAATGGTTTCCCTGCCTCTTGAACTCCTTCAAAGCATCTTGGACATCCCACCTTATTAGGTGGACAATGCTGACAGCCAAGAGCTTCTGTCAATGGTTTCACTTTTCTAAAGTAGCAAAACTTACAAAAGCCTCTGCAATCCTTCCCAGGAGTTCCACCAAGATCTGCTATAACCTGCATTTTTACACTTCACAATCATTGATACAAACTTAAATTCTGAAATTAAAGAAAATAAAATAACAATAAATATAATATATTATTATAATTATTTAAGCATTATATAAAATTCAATATTAAAAAATTAAAAATTTAAATCCTTAAAAGAATTCAAATTATTAAAATTTAGACATGCGAAAATAAGATGATAAATAAGATAATAGATAATATGATAGATAAGATGATAGATAAGATGAAAATAATATAGTTGACTAATAAAATTAGTCAACCAATGAGCTTTCAGTCAAAAGCTCTACAAGAATGTAATCATAGAAATGAGATTTTCTAATATCTGCAATGTCTTTTAATTTTTGGTCTCCTATCACTACATTTTCAATCTCTTCATGATATTTGTCATAATCCAATTTCACTCTAAGGCCACTGAGTTGGCTTGTTACCGGAGTAGGGGAAATGACTTCCTTAATAGCTGGAACTTGAGTTTCAATCTCACTTTTAACTAAAATTGAAGGTGCAATTGGAGGATCTTGAGCAAGCTCTTTTTTACGTTTTTCCAAAAGGTCTTCAACAGTTTCAACAAGTTTTTTCAAAGCTCTTATATTTTCCCCTCTTTTTAATCTACGTGGAATCCTACCTAATCCTGGAACATAAGCATCTACACCAGGCAACTCTTCCAAATCAATTTCAGGCGCCCCTGTGACTATCACTGGAATGTCAATGTCATTGTAAAGATAGGCCTTATCGATAATGCATTGCTTAAAGCTTCCTAATGCGAAAATAGCTATATCATGTTCCTCAATCAATGCCTTTTCAGTTTCACTGATTCCAGCAGTTCCTTTACCATGACCACGAGCCAATCCGACCATATTGTCTTTAGCACCATAACGCCTAAGATATTCAGAAATGTCACAAGCAGCATGAGGAAGGTGATGTCTTGCAAGGGTCGGGGAAACGATAGCTATTTCAGAACCTGCCATAGGAGCAACGGATATTTCACCTAAAAGCTCTTTAGCCTTTTCCTTAACAATATCCACATCATCAATAGGAACCGCCATATTCAAGACAAGTTCCATTTGCAATATGTTGGACTGGAGAATGAAACCTCCCAAATCCTCAATCAGTTCTTTTAATTCCTCACTTTTGTGAATTCCACCAGTGAATGTTAATGTTTCATACATAATTAATCATCACCTTATAAAAATCATATAATAATCCCAATTTTATCATCAAATTCAATTGAATTTTTATTTAAATTTATTTTAAAACTATTTTAAATTCATTTCAAAAACTATTTTAAATTTATTTTAAAATTATTTTGTCCAATAAATTATCTTAAATAAATATATATTTCTTATTCCATTATATAATTTATTATTTTTATCATGAAAATGAATGAAAAAATAATATCTTGATAAAAGATTGGGATAATAAAAATAGAAAATAGGAATAAAATATATTATTTTTTATATTATTAAAAATATAATAAAAAACAATTATAATAAATTTTTTATTAATTGACATTATAAGTTAATTTTTATCAAAAAGGTGTTATCATGTATGCAGAAAATAATATCTTAGTTGGGGCTAATGAAAATACAGAAGTTTATTTGTTATCTAAATTAGCTAATCGTCATGGATTAATAGCTGGTGCAACCGGTACAGGAAAGACCGTCACTTTAAAAACACTTGCCGAAGCATTTAGTGATATGGGCGTTCCAGTATTCTTGGCAGATATGAAAGGGGATGTTTCAGGTCTTGCAAAGGTCGGTGAACCGAGCTCAAAGACAACAGAAAGAATGGAAAAGTACAATCTTGCAGATAAGGGATTCGTCTTTAAGTCATATCCTGTCGAATTCTGGGACCTTTACGGTGAAAAGGGATTGCCTATCAGGGTTACAATATCTGAAATGGGTCCACAATTACTATCAAAAATATTGAACCTATCAGAAGCACAGGAAGGAGTGTTAAACATCGTGTTCCGCGTTGCAGATGATGAAAACCTTCTTTTGATTGATCTAAAAGACTTGAAATCCATGATTAATCACGTAAGTGATAATGCTGAACTTTATGAAAGCCAATATGGTGCAGTTGCCAAGAAATCAGCAACCACCCTACTCAGATCCATACTTACCCTTGAAGACCAAGGGGGAGACCTGTTTTTCGGAGAGCCTGCATTAGAGCTCAGTGACTTCATGCAATGCAATGACGAAGGAAAAGGAATGATTAATGTATTGGATTCTGTAAAACTCTCTACAGCACCTGAATTATACTCAACATTCTTATTATGGATGATATCCGAACTTTACGAAACAATGCCTGAAGTAGGTGACTTGGACAAGCCTAAATTCGTCTTTTTCTTTGATGAGGCACACCTATTGTTTGATGACATGTCCCCTGCCTTCCAGAAAAAGGTAGAGCAAATCATCAGATTGATTCGTTCAAAAGGAATAGGCGTATACTTCATTACACAAAGCCCATCTGACATTCCAGACACTGTACTTTCACAACTTGGTAACAGAGTGCAACATGCACTTCATGCATACACCCCAAAGGAGCAAAAGGCTGTAAAGACTGCTGCTGAAACCTTCAGACCAAACCCTGAATTCGATACAACAGAAGTCATTTCCACTTTAGGAACTGGAGAGGCATTGGTTTCCGTTCTTGAAGAGAAAGGAGCTCCAGGAATTGTGCAACAAGTGGACATATTGCCTCCACAAAGTTATATCGGAGCGATTGAAGACAACTACAGAGCAGAATTAATGAGTATCTCATCCCTTAGAGATAAATATAGGGATGCAGTTGACAGAGAATCCGCATATGAAATGCTATTGAACAAAATTGACAACAATCCAAATGTACAATCTGAAATCCCTCAAGACGCACCGATTAGAGAAATTCCTAATCAAGCAGAACAAGCTCCAGCACAACAAGTGCCTCAAGAGCAACAGGCTCCAACACAAACCCAAGCACCACAACAAGAAGCCCCTAAACAAAAAGGAATACTTGAAGATGTTATTGGAATAGCTGTTGGAACAGCAGTGGATCAAATGGCAAAACAAACCACTAAATCCAAGAGAAAGACCACAAGAAAAACAACTGTTGAAAAGGCAACTACAACTGTTGTAAACACTGCTGCAAGGGAAGTAACAAAAGGAATTATTAGAGGATTATTTGGAAATATGAAATGATTTTCAATTATTTCTCTTTTTATTTTTAATTAAAATTTCATTTTATTTTTAATTTTAATTTTTTTTAAATAATTAAAGAACTGATAAAAATAAATTTTTAAAAATAAACTTTTTAAGATAAACTTTTTAAAATAAATTTATTAAAATAAACTTTTAAAAATAAACTTATTAAAAATTTTTAAACTAAAATTTTTTAAAAATCACTCATTTTTTAGATTTTAAATTTGGTGACACTATGGTTGAATTAAACAGAGAAGAATTGTATCAGGAATTAGAAGAAATGGAAAATGACTTAAGACTTTATCCTATTGAAGAAGGATTGGAAGATGACATCATCGACTACATCAATGGAAAAGAGTTAAGTGAAAATGAAAAATGGGATTTGGAAAATAGGCTTGAAGATTTCTTCTATGGTGCAAAGCTCAAATGCAGAAAGCCTACTTACTACTTTACAGACGGTTTTGAATTTTATGTCACTGAAATCTATATAGACTTTAGAATCTTGGAACATGTTAGAAAGTCATTCCCCAAATTCAATCAATTGTCTGTTTCATCTGAAATAGACCAAGGATTTTCAACATTATCCATAAAATTAACATTATAAAATAAAATAACTATTTATAATAAACATTTATTTTTTTATGAGGAACTGTTCTTCTGTATTTTACTCTCGGATAACCTATTATAAAAGCGGAATACATATGCTTATTGCTATCCACTTCAGGGAAGAATTCCATAAGTTTATCATGATTCAATTCATCTGCCTTTAGGGTAAATAAGGAATAGAATCCTCCAAGACCCATTGCATAAGCCAATAGCTCAAGTCTTGTATTTGCAATCAACGCATTTGCCTGACTTTTAGAAAAGGACAAAATCATCTGTGTTCCCTCCCAAAGAAGCGGATGATTCTTATAATTGCCTTCTCCTCTAAGATACTCTCCAAATTGCTTTATCCTAAAGAATTCATCTTCTTCCACTTTAATTATATCATAAACCAAATGCATGAAATCATCCAGTTTCTCATCAAGAACAACAAATTCAACATCCTGAGCATTTTGAGCACTAGGACTGTAATAGGCCGCTTCAAATAGCTTATCAAAAGTTTCCTTATCTATTTTTTTCTTCTTAAACCAACGAATGCTTCTTCGCTGTTTTAAAAACTGCAAAAGGTCCTCAGAATCAATTGGAATTTCACGAGGATTATAATCTTCAACACGTTGTGGTTGATCTTCAAATACCTTTAATGAAATGCTGTGAGTTGGGCAAATTGCAAGGCAATGGCCACAGTCAAAACAATCTCCATTATCCACTTCAACCGCTTTCTTGTCTATTATTTGAATATTGTCTCTGATACAAACGGTTTCACATAATTTACATCCAGTGCAGGTTTCTGTATTGATTTCTAATTTCATTTTATCCCTTAATCTTAACCAAATTAATATTGAATATATATAATTAGGCTTTATAAATATTTAAATTATATGAAATGTGAAAAAATAGAAATTGAAATTGAAAATTAATTAAATTGATAAAAAATACAAAACCCGATAAAAAAAAATAAATCAAAAGAAACAGTGCAAATACAAAAATCAATGAAAAAAAATGATTAAAGAATAAAAAAAAGAAAAAAGAATTATAATAATTCTTTAACTCTTGCCTTAACATCATCCAAACTTTCAGTTGGCTCGAAACGTTGAACTACATTTCCTTCTCTGTCAACTAAAAACTTAGTGAAGTTCCATTTGATGTCATCATTGTCCTTATAATGCCTATCCATTACCTTAAGGACCATTTTCAATTTTCTAGCCCCATCACCAGTGATGTCTTTAAATGGTTGCTCCTTCTTTAAATAAGCATATAAAGGCTCTTCGTTTTCACCATTGACCTCAATTTTTTCAAAGATTGGGTAAGGAACCAAGTATTCACTGCGGCAGGTAGCTGCAATTTCCTCTCCAGTGCCCGGAGCTTGATTACCGAATTGGTTGCATGGGAAATCTAAAATGACAAATCCTTCATCCTTGAATTCATTGAAAATTTCATTCAATTCAGTATATTGTGGAGTGAAACCACATTTGGTAGCGGAGTTGACAATTAACAATACTTTTCCTTTGTATTCGCTTAAGGAAACCATGTTTCCTTGAGTGTCTTTAACTTCAAAATCATAAATTGACATTTTATCACCTTATTTATATTTGAATAAAAATTTGTAAGGATCCATTAACAATATTTTAAAAAATAAAAGAATTATTAAATTATTCGATAAAGGAAGCCAATTCCTCATTGAATTCATCATGTTTAACCTGTTTTGTAACAAGGCCTAATGTTTTTAAAGGGGCTTTGCCCACATACTTTTCCATTTGTTCAATTGCACCTTCAAAACCGCTTCCACCTGCAGTCACAAAGAATTTAACGTCATTGAACTTTCCTTCATTTTGCTTAATGTAGGAAATCATAGGATTTGCAGCTTTTCCAGCCCATACAGGAACTCCTAAATAAACCAAGTCATAATCTGAAACTTCATATTCTAATGGCTCTAAATCAATGATCTTTTCTGAAATAGCATCCTTTCCACCACGTGCAAAACCTATTTTGCCATCATATTTCACTTTAGGTACAATTTCTTCAATATCTGCACCAGTTTCTGCTGCAATTGCTTCTGCTAATTTTTTTGTAACTTCTGTTCTTGAATAATAAGCAACTAAAATACTCATAATATCATCTATTTAAAATTAAAAAATAATTTATATGATTTAAAAATTTTTAGAAAATAATCCAAAAGATGTATTTAATAAAACACATCGAAATATAATTTCCTAAATCCATTAGTAATTTTACTAATAAAACTATAAAAAAGTTTTCTTAACTTAATTAAATAAACCAAAGTTCAATCTTTTAAAAATTTCTGATAGATGTCGATTAAAATAGCTAAATTGCCACATGTAACTATCAATACACCGATTAAAAATCCATATAGGCTATCTATAAATGTTAAAATAACTAAAATTCCTATAAAAGTGACTAAAACCATGGATAAGATATTTTTTCTACTTAATTTTACATTATCATAATAATATTCCCTATTGGCCATTATTGAAACATAGAAAACAATTAAGGAAATAATCATCATCCCACTTACAATCCAGTGATTGATTTCACCAGAATGAATCAATTCCAATGCAACTGTTACCAAATTAATGCTTATGACAATGAAATAATGACTAAACATAAGTCTTAAGCTTCTCTCTTCCCTATGATGATTCACCAGATTATGAATTTGAACCACATAAGATCCAAACATTGTTAGAATAATGAAGAATACCATAATAGGAATTAAATTAAAGTGACTAATATCAAAAAAGTGTGCCATACCCACAATTGCCTCACCAAAAGTGATAATTGTCAATAATTCAAAACGTTCAGTTAAATGAGGGAAACTAATAATGCTCCTATCAAAATTGCCTTTTAAGAAAAATGGCAGAAATGCTCCGACTAAAACCGCGATTACATCAATCCATATTACAACTGCAGATAAATTTAAGTAAATGGCAATTAATGCTAAAATGTAAATTAAGCAAACCACTGAAAGAATTGTTACGGAATTTCCAGCTGCACAATTTAAGGTTTTTTCTCTATAAACATGCACCATATACAATGACAAAACGGTAAGGAGCATGATTAACATAGAAAGATTGAATGGTAGATACATGAAAACCCAATTAGCGCTAATGGTATTGGCCATGTAAATTACTGAAATCATATTTATACAGGCGATTAAGTATTCATACCAATTCCACTCCCCATAACGATTCACATAGTTTGTAAAGTATAACCACGCTTGTAAGATAACAAAAGATGTTATGACATATACAAAAAGAGCGTTTGAATCTATTCCTCCGTTAATGGGTTCGCTGATTAGAGAGGTCAACCTTGAAATAGCATATACAAATATCAAATCATAAAACAGTTCTATTAATTCTACTCTCTTCTCTTTGACTGCCATTTTATCACGTATAGATTTAAAAATTAGTTTATAGAAAATTCTTAAGTATTTAATAGATAAACTCTTTAAAAAAATACTTAATAGTGTTAAATAGATAATTATATTTATAACAAACATTAAAAAATTTTCTAAAATAAGTTAATAAATTTAAAAGGTGTTTAAATGAAATATACAAAATTAGGCAATTCAGATTTGAATGTCAGCCGCATATGCATGGGTTGCATGGGATTCGGAGATCCGAATAATGGAATGCATACATGGACATTGAATGAAGAGGAATCAAGAAAGATTATTAAAGCAGGAATAGACAATGGAATAAACTTCTTCGATACTGCAATCGGCTATCAAAATGGAACAAGCGAACAGTATGTAGGAAGAGCTATCAAAGACTTTGCAGATAGGGAGGATATGGTAATAGCTACCAAGTTCCTGCCAAGAACTGAAGAGGAAATCAAAAACAATGTTTCAGGACAGGATCATATCAAGAAAATGGTTAACACAAGTTTAGAAAATCTTGGCTTGACCTACATAGATTTATACATTTATCACATGTGGGACTATAACACCCCATTATATGACATTCTCGATGGATTAAACAGCATAGTTGAAGAAGGTAAAGTAAGATACATAGGCATTTCCAACTGTTTCGCATGGCAACTTGCAAAGGCAAATGCCCTTGCTGAAAAGGAAGGATTTCAAAAGTTCGTTTCAGTGCAAGGACACTACAACCTCATTTTCCGTGAAGAGGAAAGGGAGATGATTCCATACTGCAGAAGCGAAAACATTGGACTTACACCTTACAGTTCACTTGCTTCTGGAAGACTTTCAAAAATGCCTGATGAAAGTTCCAAAAGATTGAAGGAAGATTACTATGCCAATAAGAAGTATGAATCAAGTGAAGAGCAGGATTCTGTAATAATAAATAGGGTAATTGATCTTGCAAGGGACTATGATGTTTCAATGAGCGAAATATCACTAGCATGGCTTGAGACAAAAGTTGATTCCCCAATTATGGGAGCTACAAAGCTTAAGCATATTGAAACTGGAGTGAATTCCGTCGAGCTTAAGTTAAGTGAAGACGACATCAAATACCTTGAGGAACCTTACAAGGCTCACGATTTAATTGGAGTAATGGCAGACAATAAGGCAAAAGCCAATGATAGTGACAAGGTTTGGGTTAGAAAATAAATTATAAAATAAAAATAAATAATTAAATAAATTAAAATAATAATTAAATAAATTAAAATAATAATTAAATAAATTAAAAATAAAAATTAATATAACTATAAATCAAATATTGAAAGAGGTTAAAAAATGTTATTTATTTACTACCCAAGATACAGCACATGCCAAAAGGCAAAGAAATGGTTAGATGAAAATGGATTCGAATATGATGAACAGCATATCGTTGAGGACAACCCAGACTATGACCAATTGAAGGCATTATATGAGAAAAGTGGACTTCCTCTCAAAAGGTTCTTCAACACAAGCGGTAAAATCTATAGAGAGATGCAATTAAAAGACAAGTTGCCTGAAATGAGTGAAGAAGAACAATTGAAGATTTTATCTACTGAAGGCATGCTTGTAAAACGTCCAATAATTGAGACTGAAGATACAGTGCTTACTGGATTTAGACAAAAAGAGTGGGAAGAGAAATTAAAATAAATTAATTTTCTCTACTTTTTTTATTTTTAATACTTTCAAAAAAAATACTATTTTTAGAATTCAGAAATTATTTTCTTTTTTAAATTTTTCAATTCCTGTTTTTAATGCATTCAATCCTTCAAGCAATAAGTCTTGAGGACATGCAATATTCATTCTCAAGAAATTATCTCCATTTTGTCCAAATTGGATTCCTGGAGATAAGAATAAACTTACATTTTCTCTTAAGAATTCAGATAAATCATTTGAAAATCCATCCTTAAAATCTCCTCTTTTTAACTTACTGCAATCCAACCATAAAAGGTATGTTGCATTTTCCGGAACCAATCTGATTTCAGGAATTTCACTTTTTAAGAATTCATCAACAAGCATCTTATTTTCAAATAGGACTTCTCTCAATTCATTTAACCAATCTTCACTTTTGTATGCTGCAATGGTGGCATCAATTGAAAAAATGTTAGGGTGATTGAAGCAATCCACTGACAATTGCTTTTCTAAAATCTCATAAAGCCCTTTGTTTCGAGTGAAGACTGCAGAACTTTGAAGGCCTGCAATGTTAAATGTCTTGCTTGGAGAAATGCAGGTAATGCTGTTTTTGGATAATTCCCCCTCTAAAGATGCGAAGGGAACATAAGTCATATCAGGGCCAGTTAAGTCACAATGTATTTCATCAGATACAACAATGACATCGTATTTGTTTGCTAAAGCAGCTATCCTTTCAAGGGTTTTCTCATCCCATATTCTTCCAATGGGATTGTGAGGATTGCATAAAAGCATCAATTTGGTCTTTGGGTCCTTGAATTTATCTTCCAAATCATCAAAATCAATGGCATATGCAGTTTCCACCTCCTTGGAGTCAGGATTATAAATCAACTGATTTTCAACAACATTCCTATCATTATCTTCAATCACATAAAAGAATACATGGTAAACCGGTGTTTGAATCAAGACATTATCTCCAGCATCACTGAAAGCACGAATGATGCTTGTTATTGAAGGCATTACTCCAGTTGCAAACAATAATTCATCCTTTTTCATATCAAGACCATATTTTTTCCACCAATTGATATATGAATCGAAAATCTCATCATTGACAAATGAATATGCATAAACTCCATGACTTGCTTTCCTATTCACAGATTCATAAATGAGTGGAGCTGCATAGAAATCCATATCTGCAACCCACATAGGATAATCATCATCAAATAAATCCCATTTAAGTGAATTGGTGTTTTTTCTGTCAATTATTGAATCGAAATTGTATTTCATAAGACATCACCCATTTAGAATTGATCCAATTTATAAATTGAATCAAAATTGTCTTTCATAAGACATCATCCGCTTGATCCAATCTAATAAATTGAATCTGATTTAATTAAATTAGAACATTAATCAGTAAGTTTCATAATGAATTCTGGATTCATCATATTTATCCATGAACTTATTTTCCCAACCTTCAGCAGGATAACCGAGAGTGATTATGCAGAATGGCTTTAGGTTGTCATCTTTTGGCAATCCTACAATCTCTCCAATGGCATTCATTCTTTCCTCTTCAGGCGCTACTCCATTCCAAAGGCCCCCTAAACCAAGATTGACCGCTTCAAGAAGCATATTCTCTGCTGCTGCACTCATATCCTGTTGCCATACCAACTTATAAAAGGACCTTTCAATGTTTGCAATCAAGAGAATAGCTACTGGAGCATTTGTTACACGAGGCTTTATTTCTCCAATTTTAGCTAATGTTTCCTTGTTTTTGATAATCAAGAATTCCCAAGGTTCAGCACCTAACCTGCTTCCAGGAGCTTGCATGCCTGCTTTTAAAATCTTTTCTATCTTTTCATCTTCAACTTCCTTGGAATCGTATTCCCTTATACTGCGTCTTGTATTGATAATATCTTCAAAATCTGCCATCATATCCCTTAATAATTTTTTTTAAATATTATTTATTGTTTAATTAAAATTAAATCATCATTGCTTAAATAATTAATGAATAAAAAAAATAAAAGAGACTTAAAACTAAAAATAAAAAAAGTTACAAAAATAAAAAAAGGAAAAAGAATCAAATAAAAAAAATCGATAATGAAAAAATTGATTAAAATAAAATAAATGATAAGATATGCATTAACCATCTGTAAGAGTTACAAAACCATATGGTATAGAAGATGTTGACTGTTTTACAACTTCCCCATTTCTTAATATTTGGACTTTCAAATCTCCAAAACCTGCATCTTGTTTTGAAATTTGAGTATGAATCACATCACTATCATCACAGTCCAAATCAAAAGTTTGATTTCCATATCCTCTAATAACCTTTACTGTATTTCCATCATGGATAACACCACTCCATGGACCATTATAAGTAACTTTTACTTGAGAACCTGTCCCTATACCTCCAAATGCAACTACTGCAATTATTGCCAAAATACAGCAAACTGCAAAAATAGCCAAAATCTTTTTACTTGTATCCCATTCAGCCCAAGTATCTGAAAAACTCATTTTAAAAACCTCTTAAGTTTAAATAATCTTTTTTTGATAATGATTAGATTATCATTATCTTAATTAAAATTTGTTCATATTTGAATTTATAAGTTTCTATGGATATTGATGTGAAAAACAATTATAACTTAAGCATTAACATAAGGTACAATGACTTAAAAAAATGAATAAATAAGATGAATCCGCATTTAGTAACTTTTAAAAAAGTTAATAAAAAAGGATTAATTGGATAATAATTTTTATATAGATAAAAAAATAGAATATTAACAATTAAAGTAATTGAGGTGAAAAAAATGGAATCAAGTAAGATTTTTGCTATTATTTCAATCATTATTGGTTTGATATTTATCATATTCCCAATATTCAGCGCTAATTTAATATCCATCCTTATTGGTGCAGCTGTAGTGATATTTGGTTTAGGATTAGCTTATACTGGAATCATTTCAAAAGACATTTCACCAGCTATTTCAACTGTTTCAGCCATATTTGGTGTTGCTATGATCATTTTAGGATTGGCATTCATCTTTGGAACCAATGCAATTTCATTCTTAGTTGGATTGCAGTTCTACATTGTTGGATTCATGCTAATCATAGCATCCTTAATCGGATTGTTTGGTGGATTTGGAATCAGCAGATTTGGCTCCATAATTAGTTTAGTATTAGGAATTGTTATCTTGTTCATTGCAGTATTTGCAGCTAACAATCCAATATTGATTACCATCATATTAGGTATTTCATTAATAGCACATGGAATCACTGGATTTTTATATCCTGGTGAATACTAATAATGTATTCATCATTTTTTCTTTTTTTAAAAATTTTGACTTTTTGCTATCTAAACTCTTTTTTTAAATTTTACCTATGACAAAAAGTTATATGAAGACAATTGTTTGAATTTATGCGATTATTAAATTTTACCACTGCAAAAAAAGTCATAATAAAGAGGATTGTTTGAATTTATACAAACAATAACTCCTAAAATTAAGTAAAAAATAGATTTGTAAAAATTAAAAAATAAATTAATAAAAAAAGAGAAAAAGAATAAAATTATTCTTTTGCTTCAATAACTGTTTTTCCACCCATATAAGGTACCAAGACCTCAGGGACTTTAATGCTACCGTCAGCTTGTTGGTAGTTTTCTAAAATACAGCAAATGGTTCTTTCAGTTGCAATAGCTGTACTGTTCAAGGTATGCAATGTTTGGGCATCTCCGGAACCAGCTCTACCATATCTTGTTTTGGTTTTCCTTGCTTGATAATCCTTACAGTTGGTGCAGCTTACCAATTCCCTAAATGCGCCGGAACCTGGGAACCATGCTTCAAGGTCGTATTTGATTGCTGCATTGTCATTTAAAGCGGAAGACACAATAGCTATGATTTGATATGGAAGGCCTAACTTCTGATAGATTCTTTCAGTAACTTCCATCAAGTGATCATGCTGGTTTCTTGAATCTTCAGGTGTGGAGTAAATGAACTGTTCTATCTTTTCGAATTGGTGAACCCTAAAGATTCCTAAAGTGTCTTTTCCATGAGAACCTGCTTCTTTTCTAAAACAGGTTGAAAGTGCACAGTATCTAAGGGGCAAGTCTTCCGGATTGATGATTTCATTCCTATGGAGTGCTGCCAAAGTCTGTTCAGCAGTTGCAATCAAGTACATGTCCTCATTTTCAACCTTGTATAAGGTTTCCTCAAACTCACCAAGCTCAGAAGTTTCAGCTGCAACTTCACCTTTTACAAAGAAAGGAGTTTGCATAGGAATATAACCTTCAGCTTCAAGTTCTGAAAGTGCAAATTGAATCAACGCCAAGTTCAAATGCAAGATGTCCCTTTTCAAGTAGTAGAACCTTGCACCTGAAACGCTAGCTGCAGTTTCAAGGTCTGCACCATCAATCTTATTGATCAAGTCCACATGATTCAACAATTCAAAGTCATGTTCTGGAATTTCACCATAGGTTCTAACAACTACATTATCATCTTCAGTATCTGAAATAGGAACGTCCTCATCGATGATATTCCCTACCTTGTATCTATAATCATCTCTTAATTGAAGGTATTCTGCATTTTTAGCGCTTAAATCCTTAATCTCTTGAGCCACTTCCTTACTTTTAGCTATGACTTCCTCAATGTTGCCTTCTTGCTTTGCTTTTTTAAATGATTTTGATAATTTGTTTTTTTCTGCTCTTAAAGAGTTTAATCTTCTTTCACCCTCTCTCCATAAGGTGTCGTATTCAATAACTTTCTCTGCATTTTCTGTGCTTCTGAATCTTTTCTTTTCAGAGTCAAATATCAATTCAGGATTTTCTCTGAATAACTTTATGTCTAACAATGTTTATTCTCCTTTATAATGAATAATGAATTAAGTAATTATGATTTCAGTAATCTATAAAAAAAATCTAATAAAATTTTGATTATTAAATAATATATTTTTCTTATTTAATAATTATTTGGATTAAAAAAGCACATTCTTAAAAATTTCAAATAATGATTGATGATTTTTAACATCTATTTCTTTCTTTTTGAAGATTGCCTTATCTTTTCATGATAGAAATAATTGATTATGATTGGATTTTCATTTGGACTTTTTATAAAAGGCTCCTCATCTATAATATACATGAAATCATTTTCCCTTGCATAAGCACTAATCTCCTCATCCAATTCTCTCCAATAAGACATGTCTTTATGAGTATAAATCTCCTTATAAACTGGCAACAATTCAGGATATTTTAAGTCAATATAATCTAGAATAGTCTTTTTATATCCTCCCCTTAGATTAAGATTTTCTAGCCAAATATAATCACAATAATCGCTGATTTCTTCAATTATCTCAATAGGATCAGTTATTTCTGGAAAAATTGGTGAAATGAAACAAGTTGTCCTTATCCCTTCCTTATGAAACCTTTTCATTGCCTTGATTCTGTCTTTGATTAATGGTGCATCATCCATATCATTCTTGAAATCTTCATCGAGGGTATTGATTGACCATGAAACCAAAGGGTCGTTGAATCTTTTAATCAAATCCAAATCTCTGCATACAAGGTCTGATTTAGTGGTTATAATCAGATTGATGCCACTACCATCCAATTCCTCCAACAATTGGCGAGTCCTGCAAAACTCCTTTTCACATTGATTGTATCCATCAGTTACAGAACCAACAATTACGGTTTCGCCCTCATATTTTAGAGGATTCTTTATAGGTTTCCAATACTTTACATCAATGAATGTTCCCCATTTCTCTTTATGCCCAGTGAACCTTTTCATAAAATCAGCATAGCAATACTTGCATGCATGTGGACAGCCAACATATGGATTTGCTGTATATCCTGCAATAGGAAGATTTGATTTGGACAATATGGATTTAACTTCTTTTTCCTGAATAATCATTTTTACACCACCATTATAAAAATCAAGACATTGCTTCAATTAATGCACCGTATCTTGATTCAGCTTTCAATATCGGATCTTTTGAAATATTATTATGGCTTAATATCTTAATTGCTTTAAACTCATTAGATTCTAGATTTTCTCTTTTTAGAACTTCTTCCTCTAAATAATCTGGATAAACCAAATGATCAAAATCCATTCCTAAATCATTTGCATTATCCTCATAATTTCCATTTTTATCGTATGTGAAATCAGTCACATCTGCTCCGATATCTGAAACTATATCCTTTAAGAACTCAGAATAGACTTTTACTTTTTTATTTTTATTGCTTTCTCTGATCTTATTGAATTCCTCTTCATCCAAAAGGGCATATTCAGCATCATCTTTATAACCGTTAAAAATAGTTTCTACCTTTTCATCACCAATGGCTTCTTCAATCAAGCTCATTTCAAAAAGAGCCTTAGACACTGTTTTAATGCTTTCCTTAATCTGGCTAAATGTATTTATCTTAATGGCCACTGAATCCATTTTCACTTTGCTTTCAGAAAGTAAGATGGCAAAATCCCCCTCTTCCTCATCTGGAAATCTATTTACCTTAAAATCATTTAGTCCTGCCCATTCCACTATTTGCCTACACATTGGAGTTGTAACAACTATCATAATATTCCTCATGAATAATATTCACAATAAAATTCTCAATAAATTCTAATAATATTCACAATATAACTCAAAATATTCTCAAATATTACTTATTAAGTATTATACATTACTAAATAGAAAATATCGCCAAATATTACTTATTAAGTATTATATATTACTAAATATAAAAGTTATACATAAAGAAAATTATATTTCCCTATTTTTACAAATGTATTAGAGGCTAAAAATTGAAAGTGAGTTTAAGTTTTGAAAAAGGTTCATCAAAAGACATTTCCATAATGGTCGATGCAATAAGGGCAAGCAGTACGATTACAATTGCATTAGACAAATTCAAGGAAATCTATCCAGTATATACGCCAGAAGAAGCAATGGAAATAGCTAAAAAGAAAAATGCCGCTTTAGCAGGAGAGAGAACCGGCAGAACAATTGAAGGGTTTGAACTTGGGAACTCACCAGGTGAGATGAAAGAGTATGAGGGTGAAAAGGATTCCTTGGTTCTTACAACCACCAATGGAGTTAGAGTTCTGGAAAATATGGATGCTGAAATCATATTGATTGGATCTTTCATCAATGCAAAAGCTTGTGCAAAGGCTGCATGCAAACTTGCAAGAGAACATATTGAAATCGTTATGGGCGGATTTGAAAGAAGCTTTGCAATAGAGGACTTTTTGGCAGCTGGTGAAATATTATTCTGGATTCAGAGGGAATTGGATAAAGAGGAAAAGCTAAATATCGACGACATAGATTATTTCAAAGAGGAAACCGGCATAACCGAATTTGCTCTTTCAGCGATTATGGCAAGCAGAGATAAGGAAAAAGTTGAAAAGGTTTCCATAAAATCAAAATCAGGACGCCGTCTTGCATATTTAGGATATGAAGATGATGTCAAGCTATGCGTTAAGGAAAATATCAGCGGAAATGTTGGAATCTATAAGGATGGAAAAATCACTTTGTACAATAAATAGGTTTCAATCGCACTTTCAAAAAGTTTATAAGTGTAATTGATATAATTAATATAAGAATTAAATGTTAATAATAAATAAAATTTTTAATAGTTAATATAATTAAATGTTAATAATAAATAAAATTTTTAATAGTTAATATAATTAAATGTTAATAATAAATAAACATTTTTAATAGTTAAATAAAATTTTAATTAAATTTAAATAAAATTTACAATGAAAGAACATTTTAAGAAGGATATCTAATGATAAGAGAATGTTTAAAGATTATAGGAACTGCACATGTGTCTCAAAATAGTGCCGATGAGGTAAGGGCAGCTATTTTAGAAGACCAACCTGATGTAGTGGCTATTGAATTGGATAGAGGGCGATACCAAAGATTAATGAATGAAAGAAATGGAATCGTCGAAGATGACTCAATCCATATTACTAAAATCATTAAGGAAAACAAGGTAGGTGTTTTCCTAGTTACAACAATTCTTTCCTATATGCAAAATAAGATTGGTGAAGATGTGGACATCAAGCCAGGATCTGAAATGATTGCTGCAATTGAAGCATCAGAAGAGATTGGCTGCAGAATTGCCTTGATTGACAGAGACATTAATGTCACATTGCAAAGGGTATTGAACAATATGAGCACTTGGGAAAAGCTTAAATTCATATATGGAATTGTTGGATCAGTGTTCTCATCAGATGAAGAGGAATTGAACATTGAAGAGCTAAAGGAACAATCCAACATTGACCAAGCCATGGAATACTTTAAGGAAATCTCACCTGGAGCATATACTGCACTTGTCAAGGAAAGGGATGCATACCTTGCAAAAGGAATATTAGGCATCCCGGAAGATAAGGTGATAGCAGTTGTAGGTGCAGGGCATAGGGAAGGAATAATCAATTATCTTGACAACCCTGAAACACTTCCAAGCTACAGAGACTTAAATGATATGGATAAGAAAGGCGGAATCCCTTGGCTAAAAATCATTTTGGCATTAATCCCAATTTCATTTGTTGTGATATTTTTTCTTGCTTGGATGAATGGAATACATATAGAAGGAGATATTGTACAATTCATTGTAATCAGCATGATAATGGGTTTTATAGGTTCAATTGTATCAGGGTCTAAAATCCAATCTGCAATTATTGGAGGATTGGTTGCACCACTTACCATCATTCACCCATTGCTTGCTGCAGGATGGTTTTCAGGACTTGCAGAAGCTAAATTCAGAAGAGTGAGAAAACAGGACATCAACAATTTAAGTAAAATCGAAAGCTTTAGAGACTTATGGAATAACAACATCATTAGAATCTTGCTTGTAGTTGTTGGAACAAACCTTGGAGTGAGCATTGCAACTCTAGTAATCTTGCCATCACAAGTCTTTATTCCACTATTCATGAAAATCTTTGGAGGTTAAAAATATGTACTTGATATTCAGATGCGACTGTGGAAGGGTGTTATATGCTAAGAAAGGTGTTGCTACAAGAAAATGCACATGTGGAAAAACCATTAAGGTGAAAAGTCGCAGAATCCTTCAAAGGGTGGAAACTGCAGAGGACGCAACATATGCCGTTCAAAAGTTGCAAGAGGAAATCTATGGAGAATCCATGTTCAGCACTGCAGAAGAATTTAAGCAGAATAAGTTTCTCAATCAGATTGATAGGAAAATGAAAGAATTATAATTATATTTCACACACATTTAATTTTAAAAAACTATTCAAATATTAAAAAAATTATGTAAAATATAACAAAAATATTAATAAATTATAAAAGATTTGCAATTCAAATGCTGAAAAAACATTAAATTTATAAATAGAACTAATAAATATCATATTGCTTATAAAAAAATCTTTATATAAATATAACTAAATATATTATAAAGAAAAAGATTTATTTTTAATTAAAAAAATTTTAAAATATAAATTGTTTAAGGATTTAATGGAAATGGACTCGATAATAATTATAGGAATTGAAATTTTAGTAATAATAATTTTAATTGTGTTAAATGGGCTTTTCTCCCTTGCTGAAATTGCTGTTGTATCCACTAGAAGAATTAGGATGCAAAAAATCGCAGATGAAGGGGATAAAAGAGCATTACTTGTTTTAGACTCTATGGATAATGTCAGTGACTTTTTATCAACTGTGCAAATTGGTATAACATTTACTGCAATTATCACAGGGGCAATTGGTGGAAGTACTTTTTCTGAACCTATGGGTAATTTTTTAAGCCCATACATTCCTTACAGTTACCAATTAAGCTTCATTGTTGTTATTCTTGTAACTACATACTTCACAATCTTGGTTGGTGAAATTGTACCTAAAAGAATGGCATTGAATGACCCTGAAGGATATTCATTGCAAACTGCAAAATTCATGCAAGTAAGTTCATGGATTTGCAAGCCAGTTGTCAGATTGCTTGACAGTTCAACCAATCTTGCTTTAAGAATCGTTGGTTCAAAGCCAAAAGAGGATGTTGTAACAGAAGAGGAAGTCAAGCTTCTTATTGAAGAGGGTATTGAAGACGGAACCATTGCTGAGGAAGAAGAAGACATCATTAAAAGGGTTTTCCGTTTAGATGACCAAAAAGTGGATATGATAATGACTCCAAGAAGTGAAATCATCTGGATAGATTTGGAAGATGACATGGAAGAAAACAAGGAAAGAATCATTAACAGTAAAAGATCCATTTTCCCTGTAGCTGAAGGGGAGTTAGATGATTTCATCGGTGTTGTTCAAGCTAAAGACCTATTAAGTGAAATATTTTCAGGTAAAGAAATAGATATTAAAGAAACCATTAAATCTCCATTGGTAGTTCCTGAAAACATGCTTGCAATGGACTTGCTTCAAGAGTTTAAGGAAAACCGGGAATATGTCCATATGGTGCTTGTTGTAGATGAATTCGGAAGTGTTGCAGGATTGATTACATTGAATGACCTTCTTGAAGGAATCGTAGGAGACATTCCGGGTATCGATGAGGAAGATGATCCTAAAGCAATTGAAAGAAAAGACAATTCATGGTTAATTGACGGCAGATTCTCTATTGAAGACTTTAAGGACTTGTTTGAAATTGAAAAGGAAATGCCAAATGAAGTTGAAGACGGATACACAACCATTGCAGGATTTATCCTTTCACATGCAGGCAAAATCCCAGATACAGGTGAAATATTCCATGAAGGCAAGTTTACCTTTGAGATTATGGATATGGATGCAAACCATATTGATAAGATCTTGGTAACCGTCAACGAAGAGGATGCAAATAAATTGGATCTTGAAAGCAAAGAGGATTAGGAGAATAATAATGGAATTAATTATTCAAATTATTTTACTTATAATAGGATTTGTGCTTTTAATAAAAGGTGCAGATGTATTTGTAGATGGTGCAAGTAATGTTGCATACAATTTAAAGATACCTACAATCATTGTAGGCTTGACCATTGTGGCATTTGGTACAAGTGCTCCTGAGGCAGCTGTGTCAATCACCTCAGCATTTGCTGGAACCAATGCGATATCCTTAGGTAACGTTGTAGGTAGTAATATCTTCAATATATTAGAGGTTATTGGTGTTTCTGCATTGCTTGGAACTTTGACTGTAGATAAAATTCTAATAAAAAGGGATTTTCCATTTTTAGTCATCTCAACAATAGGTCTGCTTGCAATAGCTGTCATATTTGGAGAGATAAGCAGACTCTGCGGCATAATCTTCTTAATTATCATTATCGCTTATGTTTACCGTCTTGTACAGGAAGCAAGACAAGATAAGGAAGCTATGTCAGAAGAGATTGAAGTTAAACTTTCAATACCAAAAGCATTCATTTACATTATTATAGGTATTGCAGGTATCATTATAGGTTCTGATTTGGTTGTAGATGGTGCAAGTTTCATTGCAGGGGCATTTGGATTAAGTGATGTGCTTATTGGTCTTACTATTGTTGCAATAGGAACTTCCTTGCCTGAACTTGTTACATCTGTAACTGCACTTAAAAAAGGGGACAATGGTATTGTAATCGGTAACGTACTTGGATCAAGCATCTTCAATATCTTATTTATTTTAGGTATAAGCAGTGCAATCATACCACTTCCAATTGCACCTGAAATGGTTTCAGATATAGCTTTAATGACTGTGATTACAATAATCGGTGCAATATTCTCTTATAGTAAAAACGAAGTGGATAAAAAAGAAGGTGCAATATTGGTTGCCTTATTCATACTCTATATGGCGTTTGTCATAATAAGAAATTAATTTTTAATTTCTTTTTTCTTTTTTTTTTGACAAAATTTATTTTGTTCGTTTGTTATAAAATAAAACTCATTTTTCATCAAGATTTTCATAAACAATATCCTTAATCTCACAAGCTTTACAAATCTTAGCGGATGTTGGCTCTCCACATCTTTCACATTCATTTAGAACTGTTCTAATGTTTTCAACATCCAGTATCTGCTTAAATGATTCCAAAACATTTTCTTTAGTTCCAGGATGCTTTGATTCCGTATTGTTTAAAAACTCCTTAATCTTAGCCCTTAAGGAAAGATTAGAATAAGGGCATTCATCCAAATGAATTTCAATTCCATTAAGAATAGCCCACATGCCTACCTCTTTTTCCGGTGTGTTCCATAATGGCTTAATTCTTGGAACCAACTTTTCATGGATTTGATTTAATTCTGGACCAAATTTAGAGAACTTTACAGTATCCCCTCTTGAAAAGCTCATTAAAAATGATTGGATTTCATCATCAAGATTATGTCCAGTAGCGATCTTATCAGCCCCTATCTCATAAGCTGTTTTATTTAGAATATTACGCCTAAAGACTCCACATGGAATGCAAGCGCTTTTAAAATAAGAATAAATTTCATCCAATGCAAATCCTTCCTCATCCTTAAAGGATTTTTGAATAAGTGGAATATCCAAAAGTTTTGCATTGTTCACTGCTGCATCTATTCCATGTTGACGATAGCCTTCTATTCCTTCATCAACAGAAATGGCTACAAGCTCAAAATCAAAGCCGCAATTCTCATGATAATTTTTTAGTGCATAAAGAGTCAAAACACTGTCTTTACCACCAGACAATGCAATAGCTATTTTTTCACCTTCTTTAATCAATTCATATTCATTGATCAAGTCATTGATTCTGGTGAAAATCATTTCATTAAACTCTTCTTTCTTTATGCTCATGATACCACTTAAAAATTAAAATAATTGTTAAATTGAATTTCTTAATAAATTTATATTCTAACAAGTATAAAATAATAACTATGATTACAGCAGATTTATGTATTATACCTATGGGAATCGAAGAGTCAAGTGTTGGCAAATATGTTGCAAAAGCAGCACGGATAATAGAGAAAAGTGGGTTGAATTATCAAATAACCGCCATGGGGACTCAAATCGAAACAGAAGACTTGAAAAAATTATATGAGGTTTGTGGGGAGGTTCAGGAATCTATTTTTGAAATGGGA
This sequence comes from Methanobrevibacter olleyae, assembly GCA_015063035.1. Taxonomy (GTDB): domain Archaea; phylum Methanobacteriota; class Methanobacteria; order Methanobacteriales; family Methanobacteriaceae; genus Methanobrevibacter; species Methanobrevibacter olleyae_A. Next base: position 49,892 of record SUTG01000005.1, on the reverse strand, counting down.
GCACCAAGGGTTTACACAGTTCTAAAAATAGATGATAGAAGAGATAAGGAAAACAGAACATTAGAAGAAAAAGTAAAATCTGTAGAAAAAAGAATGTGAAAAATAAGAAAAATCAAATTAAAAAATAAATAAAATAATTAAAATAATATAAAAAATTAAAAGAAATAAAAAAAGAATAGATCAATTAAAGAAAATCATTTAAAAGAATTCTTTAATTGTTTTAATAATATAATCCAAGTCTTCTTGAGTGAGCTTTGCATGAATAGGAAGAGATAAAACTTCTTCTACTATCTCATCAGTTACTGGAAGAGCTTGGTCATAGCCTAATTCCTTATAGAGAACTTGGTTGTAAAGAGGAATTGGATAGTAAATTCCATTGCCAATACCATTTTCAATTAAATAATCAGACAATTCATCTCTTTTTCCATCTTTAATCTTGATTGTGTATTGGTGGTATACATGCTTGCAAGCATCTTTTAAAACTGGGGTTTCAATAGCTTCAATATCCTTTAATCCTTCATTGAGGCATTTAGCATTTTCAATTCTTTTTGCATTGAAGGAATCTATTTTTTTAAGTTGCTCTAAACCAATAGCTGCAGCAATGTCAGTCATCCTGAAGTTATAACCTAAAACATCATGATGATATTTGGTAGCGGAACCATGAGCTCTGAAGACTTTTGCATTCTCTGCAAATTCCTCATTGTTTGTAGTGATCATACCACCTTCACTGGTGGTCATGTTTTTGGTAGGATAGAAACTAAAGCAAGCCATATCTCCAAGGTTACCAACCTTTTCACCATTGTATTCAGCACCATGAGCTTGTGCCGCATCTTCAATTACAATCAAGTCATGATCTTTTGCGATTTTCATAATAGGTCCCATATCTGCAGCTTGCCCATATAATTGAACAGGCATAATTGCTTTAGTCTTGTCAGTGATTGCCTCTTCAATCTTTGCAGGATCGATGGTAAATGTTTCAGGATCTATATCAACAAATACAGGGCGAGCGCCGGTGTATAAAATGGAGTTTCCAGTAGCTGCAAATGTGAATGGAGTTGTAATCACTTCATCCCCTTCGCCAATTCCAGCTGCTAAAAGAGCTACATGCAATGCAGAAGTCCCGGAATTGGTTGCAATTCCATACTTTGCACCTACATATTTTGCAAATTCCTCTTCAAACTCAATTACTTTTGGTCCTTGTGCAATCATACCAGATTTCATTACATCAATTACTGCATTTATTTCCTCTTCTTCAATAACAGGACTAGCTATTGAAACTTTAATGTCTGCCATATTTTCACCTAAAATGAATAATTACTATTAATAACTTAATTAAATAGGGTTTATTATTAGTTATTTCAAAATTTTTCTATTAAATATTATATAATAACTATTTATTCCTAATCTTATATTAGTTTTACTTAAAATTCTTAAACTTATTAAAATAAAATAAAAATCTCACATTAGTTTTACTTAAAATTCTTAAACTTATTAAAATAAAATAAAAATCTCACATTAGTTTTACTTAAAATTCTTAAACTTATTTAAATAAAATAAAAAATAAATATTAATTAAATATCAAAAATAACAAGGAACAATAATATGGAAAATAATCACGATAACTACAACACCGAAATAAGGGAGTATGGCGAAGATGAATTGAAAATCATCGAAGAGGGCAAAGTTCAAATCAAATTCCCTGATTTTGATAAGGTTTCATCTGATGCTCCTGTTTTTTATAACCCTCGAATGGAATTCAATAGGGACAATTCCATCCTTGCACTTCAAGCGTACCAAAGGGAAGTGGATAGGGAAATAAACATCTGTGACTTATTTGGTGGAAGTGGAATAAGGGGAATACGCTATAAAAAGGAAATTGATGGAGTTGGAGATGTTTCAATAAATGACATCAGCCCCCTTGCCAATGAATTTACCCGAATCAATGCAGAACTTAATGATGTTGAAGTTGAAATAGATCAAAAGGAAGCTAACAATGAGCTTCGAAGTAATATGGGCAGATTCGATGTCATTGACATTGACCCATTTGGAACTCCCTCCCCATTTGTAGACTCTGCAGGTTATAACCTAAAAAGGGATTCCCTTCTATGCTTAACTGCAACAGACACTTCCTGCCTTTGCGGTACCTACGAAGAGCCTTGCATTAGAAAATACAATGCACAGCCATACAAAAGCGAATATTGCCATGAAAACGGCATAAGGATTCTCATTGGATTTGCTGCACTCACACTTGCAAAGTATCAGAAATACATTGAAGTGAAAATGTCACACAGTAGCGAGCATTACATGAGGACCTACCTGAAAGTAAGGAAAGGTTCAAAGGCAACAGACAAGTCATTAAAAAGCATTGGCTATATTGCACATTGCAAACATTGCCTATATAGAAGCGAGTACAAAGGCCTTGCATCAAGCGTACCTGAATTCTGTCCGGAATGCGGTGAAAAATTAATAGTGGCTGGGCCAATGTGGTTAGGTCCTGTGCAAAATGAGGAGTTCATTGATTCTATGATTGAAATAGCTGAAGAAAAAGATCTAAAGCAAAAAGAAAATGTCTTGAAGTTATTGAATTCCTGCAAGATAGAGGCAAATGCACCAAGCACATTTTACGATATCCACAAAGTCTGCAGAGCCTTGAAAATCAGTGCACCTAAGTTTGACAAGGTATTCGATAAGCTTAAGGAAGAAGGGTTCATTGCGGTGAAAACCCATTACAGCCCTCTTGGGATAAAGACCAATGCAAGCAATAAGGAATTGATGGATATTATCAAGGAATTAAGTGAATGAAGGATGCGATTATCTAGAAACTTATCAAGGAATTAAGTGAATGAACGAAGCAATAATTAGCAAGATTATCAAGAAATTGGACAAATGAAAAAAAATGCAATACTATACTTAATTAAGTATTTTGAATAAGGATAATGAGTTAAAATTGATTTAATGAAAGATTAGGCCATTATATTAAAATATTCATTCTAAAATTAAAAATTAAGAACAACCAATTAGTAAAATATACTTTAAATATTTTAAATAAAATTTAATTTAAAAATATTTATTAAAAAATTAAATAAACAAATAATAATTAAATTTATGAAAAATTAGAAAAAAATAAGAAAAATAAGAAAAGTTTTATATATAAATTAGGACAAAATTAATATTGTTATACTTTATATAAACAATTTAACACGAAACTTAAATTGCAATGATTAAAAAACCCCCTTTAAAAATTGCAATCAAGAAAAATTGAAAAAGTGAAAATCATGTGTGCAAAAAAGAACGATGAAATAATCAAATTAGACGAAACTGATATTAAAATTCTAAAAATCATCAATGATGATGTTAGAATTTCATACAGACAAATATCACGTGATTTAGGAATTTCTGTAGGAACTGTACACAATCGTATCGATAAAATGCTTAAATCTGGAGTAATTGAAAAATTTGCACCAGTATTGAACCATAAGAAATTAGGTTATGCGCTTACAAGCATTATTGGCGTTAATGTAAAAGGTCAAGAATTGGAAGCTTGGGAAGCTGAAATCTCTAACAACAAAAATGTTGTCGGCCTTTATGACGTTACTGGCCAATATGATGCTATTGTAATTGCGAAATTTAAAGATACCGATGAATTAGACAAATTCCTTAAAGAATTACTTAAATCCGGTTGTATTGAAAAAACAATTACACAAACTGTACTTAACATTGTAAAAGAAGATATTGGATCTGCTAATATCCTCTAAACTTTTTAAGTTCATTTTAAAATTGGATAATGGTAATTAAATAATTTTCATAATTAAATCCCTTTTAATAATTATAAAATTATTCTAATTATTGTTAATCCATTTTTAATCTCTTTATTAACCCCTTTAAAAAATTCCTATTTTTAAATCTTTTTTAAAATTTTTACTGATTTTAAACTATTTTTAATTATTTCCATCTCTTTAAACTATTTACACTACTTATACACTACTTTCATATTACTTTTAAACTATTTACACTACTTATACACTACTTTCATATTACTTTTAAACTATTTACACTGCTTTCATACTGCTTTCGTAAACAAATTTATAAAAATCCTTTTGAAAACAATCCATTATAGAAAATTATATTAAACATTTATACAAAAAATATATAAACATACAATTATAGTATTTTAAATATAGAAAATAAAAACTATTTATTTTATTATGAAAATTAAAAAATTCATTAATTGTAAAAATTCTTGTAATAAAAAAATAATATTTATTTTTAACAAATTAAAGAAGGTAAACAAAAATGGTAGTTTGTCTCCCAGACACACAAGATGATGAACCACGTATCCCTATTCACTTAAGTAGAGTAGGTGTTACTGGTGTCAAAAAACTTTTAACTCTTAAAAGAAAAGAAAAAAGACCGATCATATTATTGCCTACTTTTGATGCTTTCGTAGATTTGCCAAGCACTCAAAAAGGCACACATATGTCTAGAACTCCTGAAGCTATCAGTGAAGTTGTTGATGAAGTTGCTAAAGGCGACTCTGATGGTGTCGAATCAATTTGTGCAGATATCGTCAATAGGATGCTTGAAAAGCATGAATACGCTAAACGTGTTGAAGTGAATATGGTTAGCGACTACATGTTTATGAAAGAATCCCCAGTAACTGACAATAGATCCCAAGAAATGGCTAAATTAATAGCTAATGCTGTTGGTATCCGTGAAGATGACGGCACAATAAGCATTAGAAAAGCTATTGGTGCTGAGGTTATTGGAATGACTGTATGCCCATGTGCACAGGAATCCGTTAGAGAAGTGGACAAAAGCAACTTACTCGAATTCTTAGATGAAGAGACTTGCCAAAAAGTGTTGGACACTGTAACTTTCGCTTCTCACAACCAAAGAGGAGTGGGAACCATTTTAATAGAAGTCCCAGAAAAGGAATACATCGATGGTGAAAAATTGATTGACATTATCGAATCATCAATGAGTTCCCCTATTTCCGAACTTTTAAAACGTCCTGATGAAAATGCAGTTGTCATGAATGCCCATAAGAATCCTGTATTTGTAGAGGATTGTGTAAGGACAATGAATGAAAAGATTGTTGAGGAATTTTCATACTTGCCTGATGACACATTGATCACCACAAGACAGGAAAACCAGGAAAGTATTCACAGACACAACGCTTATGCAGAAAAAGTTTCTACTTTAGGTTCTCTTAAAGAAGAACTGAATTTATAAAAAGAAGTTTCTACTTTAGGTTCTCTTAAAGAAGAACTGAATTTATAAAAAGAAGTTTCTATAAGTTTTTAACTTATAAGAAAACTTTATTTTTTCTTTTTAAACACAGATGCGAATATTGCTTATTTGCTTAAATATCTGAAATCAGATAATAAAAATAAAACTATTTTTACTATTTAATAGGCCTAGTCAATATAAGGTTTATGAATTAATTTATTAAAACAATTTAACACTCATTTTCATATTTAACTATGCTTAAAACAATTTCAACACTAATTTTCATAATTTAACGATGCAAGTAAGCGCTTACATTCGAAAGACTTTATATAATGCTTTTAATAGATAAAAAACTAAGCAGAATTATTTATAAGCTGAAAAATATGGAGGAAAAATTATGAACACTATTTTATTTATAAGTTTAATAACATTTTTAAGCTCATTATGCTTAGCATACATTTCTTTAAGTTTTGCAAAAACAGAAGAAGCTAAAATTATTAATGAAATACAGGTTAAATATCCAAACAACACATTATATCATTTATGATTTGTTGAATTGATAAACTATTTGATTAAAACTAAGTAATTGATCAAATCATGAATTGGTCTGATCTTATTAAACATATTGACAAGGTCAATCAATCGATGAAATTAAAATATATGTGACTAATTTGAATAAGTCCATTAGAGCACCTAATTCACCCTTATCCAAATCCTGAAATATTATTGCATGGCAATGGCAATTGTACACCAATCATTGCAAATGGAAATGTTCGCTTTGAATTCCATCAGGAATGTTCTTTAATATAATCACTTATTTTGAATAGAATATAAATAATATATAAAAAACGTAAGCTTATTTTGTAAAATTTATATACTATCTAAATTAAAAATAACTATATGATTTTTTTAAATAATTAAAAAAGATTTAAAAAAATAATTAAAATAATAATCTAAACGAATTATTAAAAAAAATTTAAAAAAATAATTAAAAAATAATTTAAACTAATTATTAAGCTAATAATTTAAACTAATAAAGTGATTTTATGTCAGACGTATTATTAAAAACTACAGGACAAATTATAGGACATTTCAATGCATTTAAAGGATCTAGGCCTGCATTTCATGGGGAACATGTTGTTATCGTTAGAGGAATAAGCCGTGACCCGATCGAAATTGATGAGATGGAAGCTAAATTAGGAGAACTTGAAGGTATTCTCAAAGCTAAGGAAGTTGATGTCTTATCAGATGAAGGTAATGAGTTTGTAGAGAAAGTGGATTCTTACATTAGAGATAGTGAAGATGGTGGTGTAGCACCAGACAGCGGAGGATTGCTCAAAATGAAAGAGCAATTGGAAGCTATGGGATTGCATGTGGAATACAAGCTATTCATTATGCCTAATGTAGGAACATTTGTTGCTATCTGGAAAGACAAATCTGGATTTGGTCCATTGTATGTTGAAGTGACTGCAACTGAAAGAGATGAGATTGAAGAATAATAAAATAAAAATGAAATAATATTAAATCAGCTCAAAAAATAAGTTAAGAACTGATGAAAAAAATATTAAACTATCCTCAAGAATAGGTGTAAAATGTCTAATATATCCAATATTGATTTTGATAATCTCAGTCGTGACGACTTAATAGCTATTTTAGAATGCAAAAAAGAAGATATTCTAGAACTAATGTCTTTAGCTAACTCTAAAAGAGAGCATAATTATGTAACATATTCCAAAAATGTCTTCATTCCACTTACAAAGATATGCAGAAATAATTGTGGATACTGTGCATTCAAGCAAAACCCAGATGACCCTGATGCAATCATATTGCTCGATAAGGAAGAGGTGTTGTCTACACTTAAGGAAGCTGAGAAATATGGCTGTAAAGAGGCATTGTTTACAATGGGTGAAGATGCGGATACCGAAGAGGCTGTTAAAGCAAAACTGGAGAAATTAGGCTTTAAGAACATGTGTGAGTACATCTATGACATCTGCAAGATGACTGTTGAGGAAACAGACCTTCTCCCACATACAAATGCGGGAAACTTCCCATATGAAGATATGAAAATGCTAAAGGAATACAATATCTCAATGGGAATGATGCTTGAAAGCTCATCTGAAAGATTGATGAGTACAATAGCACACGAGAAAAGTCCTGGAAAAGATCCTAAAATACGTCTCGAAACAATAGAAAACGCTGGAAAGCTTAATATTACATACACAACAGGAATACTTATCGGAATCGGTGAAACCAAGGAAGAAATAGCTGATTCATTACTTAAAATAAAAGAGCTTTGTGACAAATACGGCCATATCCAAGAGGTGATCATTCAAAACTTCACAGTTAGCCCTGGAATTGAAATGGAAAATCATGAAGAGCCAAGCCTATTGGACATGGTTAGAACAGTTGCAGCTGCACAATTGCTTTTTGATGGAGATGTTTCAGTTCAAGTGCCACCAAACTTAAACTATGAAACCAGCCAAATATTCCTTCTCTGCGGCACTGATGACTGGGGAGGAGTCTCTCCACTTAGTGAAGATTATGTAAATCCATCATCTCCATGGCCAACTCTTGAAAAATTAGAAAAACTAACCAAAGATGCAGGATACGAATTAAAAGAGAGATTGGCAATATATGAAAAATACATAAATGAAAAATACATTGAAAATCCTGATTTATTGGAAAAAACAAAAAGAGCACAAGAAGAGATTGGAAATAAATAATCTCTTAAAAAAAAATATTCAAATGTAAAGAGATTAAGAATACTAATCTCTTCATAATAATTTTAAATCATAAAAAGATTCTGCCTAATTTTAAAAGTGATTTTGGATCTGCTTTGATAACCACTTTAACAATATCGGTTGTGGTTAGCTTATCAAATTTCATTTCCTTGAATTTATGGGCAATCTTATTGATGTCATCATCATCTAAAGTCCATAGATATTCAGTTACTTTAGTGTATTTTTGCATTTCAGCACCCATTTCATCCAAATAGAGCTTCTCATACTTCTTTAGGAAATTCTTGGAACAGTCCCCTGATTTTATAGCCTCTACAGCAACTTCACCAGCAAATCTGCCACCTAACATACCATTGGTGATTCCTCCCCCTGTAAGTGGATTCACTTGACTTGCAGCATCCCCTACAAGCATGATGTTGTCTCCATACATTTCCTTGACAAGCCCTCCAACAGGGTCACCACCGGCATTCAATTCAACCGCTTGAGCCTCTTGGGTCGCATAGCAATTGTCTACTGCATCAACAAGATATTCGTAAGCCGCTTTTTCAGCCATATTTGTAATGATACCAAGGCCAGCATTTACAACATCTCCACCTTTAGGGAAGAGCCAGAAGTATCCTCCAGGAGCTACACTGCCAAAATAAAATTCAAGATAATCGTTTCTTTTCATTTTGACATTGCACATTTCAAATTGAACACCTGCAACCATATGCTGAGGTTTAATATAAGCGTTAAGTCCTGCCCATTTAGCCACATGACTTTCCGGACCATCTGCTCCAATAATTATTTTAGCATGAATGTCAAAGGTTTCCCCCATAGATTCGCAAGTGACAGTGAATGTGCCGTCTTCTTCTCTTTTAAGGCCTTTTGCTTGGGTCTTGATTCTGATTTCTGCCCCTTCCCTTGCAGCTTCTGCAGCCATATGCTTATCAAATACCTTACGTTCCAATACATATCCTGCATCAGGCAAATCTATTTGGTCTTCACTAAGCCAAATATCTGTTCCATCAGGAGCAACGAATCTTACTCCACTGATTTCATTAGTAACCCAATGAGGATCCATTTCAAGGTCTAATTTATCAAAAATCTTTTTTGAAACCCCTTCAGCACATCTTTTAGGAAATCCTATTTCAGATTTCTTCTCTATAATAATAACGTCTACCCCTCCTTTAGCTGCAAATCTTGCAGCTGAAGAGCCTGCAGGTCCAGCACCAATCACTAACACATCAGTTTCAATCATAATAATTCTTCCCTAAAACATGATAAATATGATTTCTGTTTCAATCATAACAATTCTTCCCTAAAACATGATAAATATGATTTCTGTTTCAATCATAATATTTCTTTTTAGATAATATATTTATATTACAATTTTTACTACAACAAATATAAAAAATTTTTTAATAAATCCTCGCATCCAAGACTATATGCTCTACACCAGGGGCATACCTTTTAATCCTTTGAATGTTTAAGACTTCCACATTCCTCTCGCCACATTCCCAAGCAATCTCCTTCACTCTCTCATATGGACGGGTTTCAATCAGCTTATCAGGAACGGTTTCATGATAATGGATTATTCCACCATCCTTGACACATTCCATAGCGGGCCTTAAGAAGTGATGAGTTGTTTTCACATAGCCCATCAAGACCCTGTCCGCCGAATACCTTGGAGCTTCAATAGCACAGTCCCCTAAAATAGGAATCATCCTATCATAATTTGCCTTTTCATTGATTCTATTTAATTCAATGTTTTTCTTTAGGAAATGATAGGAGTTTGGATTTATTTCGATTGAATAAATCTGCTTTGCTTGACTGTGAACACCAATTGGAATTGAAAAATAACCGATACCGGCAAACATATCCACTACAGTCTCACCCTTTGTAACTAATTTGGCAATCCTTAATCTTTCATTGTTGTTTCCCTTAGCCCACATGACTTTAGATAAATCCAGATTAAAAAGACATCCATTTTCCTTATGGATGGTCTCTGTCTCATCACCATACAATAAGCTTATAGTAGGTTCTCTCTTTTGCCCATCGATCTTATCAATCTTAATAATTGATTTGACATTATGTTCTGAAGCAATTGACTCCAAATTATCCAAAGAGCCCTCAGCGAACTTGTTATCAACTATTAAAATATCTCCAATTTTCTTCCATTTCAAGATAACACCTAAAAAAATGAATAAAAAAATGAGTATGAGAATGAATAAAGAGGATGAAAGAAGAAAATGGATAAATAAAATAATAAATTTTCTATTCCAATCCTAATTTCATTCGATTAACATTGCATTCCATTCACTAATTATAATATATTAAATTAAAATAAAATATTTTGTGTAAAAAGCTAAATGAAAATTAATAAAAGTTAATAAGATCCGATAAAAAGACTTAACAAAATAAACCGTTTGATGAAAATATAAAACTAATTTGAAAACATTTATATAATACAAAATTAATAATAAATGTAAATACATTAAAATAAATTAAAGTTATTAAAATCAATATTTATTGATTTAGAAAAATATTGATTATAATTAGGTAGTTTAAATAAAAAAATAAAAATATTGAGTTAAATTAATAATAAAGAATGAATTAGTCTTTAATAAAAAAATAATCAAAAATAAAGAAAGAAAAAATTGATGATAATTATAAAAAAACAAATAAAAGACATGAAATTATTTAGAAATTGTCCAAAATAACGAAACTATTATATATAATGTATAACATAATAAGAATAGGTTAGGAAAAGCAGTTGCATTGTAAAGAATATTAAATTATTTTTATGAATTTATTGTAACTTATGAACCTGACATTTCTAATTTTAATTAATAATAATTTCAATCATCATCAATATTCTATATGATTTGAAATAATATTTTCAATATCATATTTTCAATATTATGCTTTAAGATTATATTTTATTACTTAAGATTATTTTATGCTTTAAATTTAATTTTACATTATTATACGAGGTGTATTAATATGGCTGAAAAAAACACATTTGAAGGTACCACTACTGTAGGTATTACCTGTAAAGATGGTGTTGTATTTGCAAGCGAAAGAAGAGCAAGTATGGGAAACCTTGTTGCTCACAAAGTAGCTGAAAAAATATTCAAAATTGACAATCACATTGCAGCAACCATTGCAGGATCTGTTGCAGATGCACAAAGCTTAATGAAAATCATTAGCGCTGAAACTGCATTATACAGATTAAGAAATGGTAAAGACATTAGCTTAGAAGCTGCTGCAGCTGTAAGTTCTAACATATTACACTCCTCACCAGCATATGTACAAACTCTTATCGGAGGAGTAGATGACACTGGTGCATCAATCTATTCTTTAGATGCGGCAGGCGGTATGATTAAGGATACCTTCATTTCTACCGGTTCCGGTTCTACATTTGCATATGGTGTTCTTGAAGACAGATTCCATGAAGACATCACTGTAGAGGAAGCTAAGGAATTAGCTTTAAGAGCTATCAAAGCGGCTACAGAAAGAGACACATACTCTGGAAATGGCTTCTTAGTAGCAGAAGTTACTGAAGATGGATACAAAATGTTAGAAAAAGAAGAAGTTGAATCTATTATTGAAAAAATTAATAGCTAAAAAATATATACGAATTATTTATTTTTTAACTTTATTTACAACTAATTTTACATATTACAGTATAGATAGTATATGCAATAAATTAAGTAAACATCTTTTTTATGACACAGAAGCTGTTTATTTAATCCATAAGAATATTGATGCGTAGATTTAAATCAATATTCTTAATTTTTTAATTTAATTTAAATCTTAAATCCTAAAATTTAAATAATGATTTCAAGAGAGTATTAGGATTTATTGATTAGTTAATCGAATTAATTATTCAATTATAAATGGCTTATTTAAAAATTAACCAAAATTTACTTAACGAATATTTTTATAAAAAACATTTCTATAAACTGATTAAAAAAAGAAGAAAAGAATTGGAAATTACAAAAATATTGATTTTATACCATATGCTAATTTTATACGTCTATTTTTCGAAGTGATAATATGGCTTCAAACGTTTTAGAAGAAATCAAACAAAAAATTACAAAAAAACTACCTGATGAAGTTCAATTAGCCAATATTGAATTTGAAGGCCCTGAGGTTGTTATATATACAAAAAACCCAGACATTGTAGCAGACAATGGGGACTTAATCAGAAACTTGGCAAAAGAACTTAGAAAAAGAATCATAATCAGATCAGACAAATCAGTTTTATTACCATACGAAGAAACTATTCAGAAAGTAGAAGAGATAGTTCCAGAAGATGCTGAAATCACTAATATCACTTTTGATGAAGTTACCAACGAAGTGGTTATAGAAGCTACCAAACCTGGACTTGTAATTGGAAAATATGGTGTTACCTCAAGGGAAATCGTTAGAAAAACCGGTTGGGCCCCAAAGATTTTGAGAACTCCGCCAATTAGGTCTGACATTATCGATAGAATCAGAAATACCTTGATGCACAACAGTAAGGAAAGAAAGAAGATCTTGCAGACTTTAGGTGCAAGAATCCACCAAGGGGGAAAATATCCTAATGAATGGACCAGATTAACTGCTATGGGAGGATTTAAAGAGGTAGGACGTTCCTGTATGTTACTTCAAACTCCAAACAGTAGAGTGTTGCTCGATTGTGGAGTAAACGTAGCGGGACAGGATGAAAAAAGTTCATTCCCAATGCTCGGAGTTCCTGAATTTTCAATTCAAGACCTTGATGCAGTTGTAGTGTCTCACGCTCACTTGGACCACTGCGGATTCATTCCTTACCTTTACCACTACGGATACGAAGGTCCTGTATACTGTACCTCTGCAACAAGAGACTTGATGACCCTATTGCAAATAGATTACATCGATATTGCACACAGGGAAAACAACCCTCTTCCTTTCAATAAAAAGCATGTGCAAAAGATGATTAAGCACACAATCACTCTTGACTATGGAGTAGTGACTGACATCTCTCCAGACATTAAATTGACCTTGCATAATGCAGGCCACATTTTAGGTTCCGCTATGTGTCACTTCCACATTGGTGACGGTGCACATAACTTGCTTTACACTGGAGACTTCAAATACGAAAGAAGCAGACTCCTGGAACCTGCAACCACAAGATTCCCAAGAGTGGAAAGCTGCATTATGGAAAGTACATATGGTGGACACGAAGATGTGACCCCATCAAGAAACAATGCAGAAAAAGAATTGATGAAGACAATCTATAAAACCTTAAAACGTGGCGGAAAAGTATTGGTTCCTGTATTTGCAGTAGGAAGAGCACAAGAATTGATGATTGTGCTTGAAGAGTACATGCGCCATGGAATGATTGAAGAAGTGCCAATCCATCTTGACGGTATGATTTGGGAAGCTACTGCAGTGCACACAGCAAGACCAGAATACTTAAGCAAGGACTTAAGGGATCAAATTTTCCATATGGGAAGAAATCCGTTCATTGCAGAATCCTTCAATAAAGTTCAAAACAATGCTGAAAGAAAACAGATTGTTGAAGGAGAGCCATCAATTATCCTTTCAACATCCGGTATGATGACAGGTGGAAACTCAGTAGAGTACTTCAAATGGTTATGTGAAGACAAGAATAACACCATTGTTTTTGTAGGTTACCAATCTGAAGGATCCCTTGGTAGAAAAATCCAAAAAGGACACAAGGAAATACCATTGGAAGATGAAACAGGCAAAAAGAGAATCTACAATGTAAAAATGGATGTCAAAACCATTGAAGGATTCAGTGGTCACTCCAACAGAAGACAATTGATGGAATTTGCAAAAAGATTGCATCCAAGACCTGATAAGATCATCACTTGTCACGGAGACCCATACAAAACTGTTGATCTGGCTTCAAGCATTCACAGAAGTTATAAGGTAGAGACTAAAACTCCACTTATCCTTGAAGCAACCAGACTGCAATAATTTTAAATGTTTTAAATATTTTTTTATTTGAATGGTTTTCAAATATTTTATATTGAATGATTTTAAAATATCTTATATTTGAATATTTTTTAAATATTTTATATTTAAAACTGAAATTTATTTTTTTTTTTAATTTTTAATTTTTAATTTTAATCGATTATATCGAATACTTATTCAAAATGATTAATATAATATAAATAATAGCTAAAACAAATATTAAAATGTTAGCTATTATTTATTGCTAATAATAGCCTATTTAAAATAAAAACTTTTTAAAAAATTAGAAAATTTAAGAATTATTATTAGGTGAATTTTATGGTTACTTATTCAGAATCTGGTGTTGACATTGACCTTGAAGCATTAACCGTTTCCAAATTAGCTTCAAAATTGCAGCCAACATTGGAATACAGAAATATTATTACTGATAGTGGACACTTTGCAGCATTGGTGGAACTTGGCGATAAGGCTATTGCTATGAGTACTGATGGTGTAGGAAGTAAAATATTAGTTGCAAAAATGATGGAAAAATATGATACTGTTGGAATTGACATGATTGCAATGGTAGTTAACGATATCCTTTGTGTAGGTGCAGAACCTATTGCATTAGTTGACTACTTGGCAGTTGAAGAACCTGATCCAAAAGTAGCTGAAGAGATTGCAGATGGCCTTGTCCAAGGGGCAAAAGAATCCCAAATTGCAATCATCGGTGGAGAAACCGCTTCCCTTCCAGGTATTGTAAAGGACTTTGACTTAGCAGGAACCGGTATCGGTTTCGTAGACAAGGACAAAATCATCACTGGCGCAGATATCCAAGAAGGAGACATATTAATCGGTCTTAGAAGCAGCGGTATTCACAGTAATGGTTTAAGCTTAGCTAGAAGAGCTATTTTTGAAGAAGGTGGATTCGATGTTAACGACAAAATGCCTAATGGCGAAACCACCATAGGAGAAGAATTATTGAAACCAACCCAATTGTATGTTAAAGCAATTGTTGATCTTTTAAAACATGACTTTGACATTAAAGGTCTTGCTCATATGACTGGTGGTGGAGTAAACAACCTTTCAAGACTTAAAAAAGGAATCGGTTTTGACATTACAGATTACCCAGAGCCACAAGACATCTTTAAATTGATTTATGAACAAGGAGTTCCTTTAGAGGAAATGTATAAGGTTTTCAATATGGGTGTAGGATTCTGTGTAATTGCAAGCCCTGAGGAAGCTGATGCTGTTGTAGAAGCATTGAATGAAAACATTGAAGCTCAAATTGTAGGAAAAGTGACTGCTGAAGAGAAGATCACTGTAAAAACATTTGAAGGAACTGTAATTGAATATTAATTTCAATTCAAAAAAAAAGAGAACAAAACAAAAAATACATAAAATTCCAATAATAATTTTAACAATAATTTAAAAATAAATTATAAATAAATTAATAATTACAAAGATATTTAAAAAAATGCCAATCATTAAGGAGGGAAAATATGAGAATTAGTGTTGAAAATGAAAGAAAACTTGTAAATGAAATCTTAATCAAGATTGGAGTGCAAGAAGAACATGCAAAAATCATTACCGAAGCAACTTTAGACTCTGACTTAAAAGGTTTCACTTCACATGGACTTGGAAGATTCCCACAATACATTAGAGGAATCAATAACGGTTTCATTGAAACCAAAGGAGATTATGAAATTGTCAAGGATGAGGATTCCATTGCACTCATTGATGGAAAAAGCTTATTTGGACAATACATTGCACATGAAGCAATGATGATGGCAATCAATAAGGCAAAGGAAACAGGTATCGCTGCAGTAGGTACATTCAACTCAAACCACTTTGGAATAACAGGTTATTATTCTGACCTCGCTATTAGAAATGACATGATTGGTATTGTAATTTGTAACACAGAACCTGGAGTGGCACCTTTAGGAGGTAAAAAAGCTATTCTTGGAACTAACCCAATAGCTATTGGCATCCCTTCTGAAACTTATATTGCTGTAGATATGGCAACTTCAGTAAGCGCAAGAGGAAAATTATTGGAAGCTAAAAGAAAAGGTGAGGAAATCCCTCCAAACACTGCAATCGACAAGGATGGAAATCCAACCACTGATCCTGAAGCTGCATTAGAAGGTTCTATCCTTCCATTCGGAGGAGTAAAAGGATACGCCTTAAGCTTTATGATTGAAATCATGACTGGGCCTTTAGTAAATGCAGCATTTGGTACTAAAGTTACCGGTACTGCAGGGGACTATAAGGAAGACTGTAACAAAGGGGACTTGTTTGTTGCAATCAATCCTGAAAAATTCGTTTCAATCGACGCATTCAAAGAGCAAGTCGAGGAATTCGTCACAGAAATCAGAGAATCCGGAAACACTTTCATACCAGGAGATCTCGAAGTAAAAAGAATTGCCGAAAATGAGAAAAACGGTTTAGAGATAGATGAAAAACTCTATGAAACATTAAAAACCATTTGTGACGCTGAAGATATAGGTTTAGACAGTTACTTGACTGAATAGACAAGCTTTTTGACCTTCGGTCAAAAACCTTGACCAAAACTTTTTCACTGGTTAGGAGAATTACTCTTAACTAACTTTTTTTCTTTTTTACTATTTTTACTATTTTGCTCTTTTACTCTTTTACTTTTATTTACTATTTTTATTTTTTACTAATTTTTATTAATCTTATTTTTTAACATACCACTAATTTTACGATTACAAAATTTACAAATTTGAAAAATTTGAATATTAATTATTTTTGAAAAAAATTAAAATTTAAATTTCATTTTATACAAATTTTTTTAAAATTTTTATGAAAATAGCACTAAAATTTTAACTTTCAATGGCATGTGAAAATTTTAATAATAAAACTTCATTAAATCATAGGTTGAATTAATAACTATTAAAATAATTAACCATATTTTTAAAATACTTAAAGAATGAACTATATTGTAAATTTTGATAATTAATAATCTACATCACATAGGTGAGAAATAACAAGATAGTGAAAAAATGAAAAAATTATTTTTAAAAAAAAATCAAAAAGTAAATTTTTAAAAAAATGAAAAATTAAAATTTAAAAAAATTATTAAAAAAATATGATAAAAAAATTTAAAAAATTATTTAAAAAATGGTGCGAAAAAATTTAAAAACAAAAAATGAAAAAATTAAATTGCACAAGATGGTGCAAATCCTAAATCATTCAATAATTTATCGATTCCTTTTTCTGCCATGACCACATCATCAACTAAACAGAATATTCCTAACTTTCCTTCCTTAATGAAGCTTGAAAGTTTACTTGCATCGTCCAAAAGTTCAGATGCATCATCTTCAGCTATTGTGAAGAATAAATCTGTTTCCATCATATTAAGTGAACTGTTTACATTGAACTTGGAATCAATAGCCCCTTCTGTTCTTTCGATGAGCAGGAAATTCTTATCAGTCTCTCCAACAAAGAATGCAATCTTGCATCCAGGACTCAATACAGCAAAATACTGCTCACTATCCTTAACGAATTTATCCCATAAATTATTATCATGAATCTTTACTGGCTTTACCATAAAATCACCTTAAAGAAATATTGGAAAAATAATCAAAAATTTTTTTAAAGTCAATCCAATTCAATTTCTTTAATCTTGTTTTCAATAACTTCTTTCACAATTGAAACGCAGATTTCCCCTTCATCATCCAATCTTGCAGCATCATTTGCCTTATGTTCAGTTTCAGCCAAAATGTCTCCAACATTAAGTTCATCCACAATTTCAATACCCTTTTGCTCTAATATTTTACCTACACAGTTTCCTTCACAGCCATTAATTGCTAAAATAGGGTATTTGTCGAGCATTCGTTTAAAGCCTGTGACATTTGCAGAAGTTGAACCCATACAAATAGATAATATTTCCACATCATCAATAGCCAAGTCATGAACTGCAACTCTTGCAACCAATCCATTAGGACTCATACCGCTACATGCTGCTAAAGCAATTTTTTCTTCCATTAACACACATCCTATTTAATAATTAAATAATCAATAATCAAATAATAAATATTAAATTAATAATCTAATAATTAAATAATCATATTATCAATAATTAAATAATAAATCTTAAATTAATAATCATGATTTTATTCTTTTTTCATCTCAGGCACATACTTTGCATAGAAACCATCAGTATCTGCATAAATGGCCTTGAAACCATAATCTTCCGCTTCTTTCATTGCCTTTTTAATATGCTGACGTCCCCATGCGGTAATGGCCTGAGCGCATTCAAATGAATACCAACGGAATCTTAAAAATCCATAAACTCCATACATCGTATTTGCCAAACGTTTCAATGCTTGCTGCTGAACATCCAAACTCTTCTTCAGGACTGGATCATCTGTTGCCTTCATCCTGCTCTTAACAGCAAACCTTTCATTTAGAATATCCTCTAAAGCTGAAGGAATGAATCCTTGAGGCTCTTTCTTGAACTTGAAAAAGTGTTCCGGTGAGATATAATACTCCTCGTCATTGTCTATTGCAGAAGACATTTCCTCTTCCTTGAGGTTATCTATTTCATCATAGCCTGTTTCAAAATCCTCAAAGTCCTCAAATTTGGCATTATAAGATGAATTGTCATTCACCAAAACATCGGGAGAAATGTTTTTTGAGATAATCAAAGTAGGATACAGGCTCTTGAAGTCGAACTGGACCAAATTCTCATGCAATCCTATTTCAGGATCCTTTACATAGCCTCCAGAGTTTGGACCTCTTTCCTTAATGTTTTTCATGGTCATGTTTGGCTTGTTTGGAACAACTTCATTTACCTCATAGGCTTTTCTTACCAAATACCATTCAGCCTGTGTACCTGTAGTCATACGGGTCACGTCAACAAAAGGCTGACATACTATACGTGTCAATTCCAGGTTTAACGGCAATGTCTCTTGAGCTATCTTTAAGGTGGATACGACATCATCCAAGGAATATTTAAAGAGATTCTTAAGTTCCATTCCACCATTGTCCCAGAATTCATAGATTCTCTCTCCAGGAACATCTATCTTTTCCTCTCCAAAGAACTCAAAGTAAACTCTCTCCAAAGTATACCTGTCAAGTGACATGTAT
This sequence comes from Methanobrevibacter olleyae, assembly GCA_015063035.1. Classification (GTDB taxonomy): domain Archaea; phylum Methanobacteriota; class Methanobacteria; order Methanobacteriales; family Methanobacteriaceae; genus Methanobrevibacter; species Methanobrevibacter olleyae_A. Next base: position 30,885 of record SUTG01000005.1, on the reverse strand, counting down.
CTTCTCATAACCAAATACAGATCAACATGAAGCAGACCTTTGAAAGTTGCCGCATTGTTGTAACCTCTTCTCATGAACTTGATGTCAGAGCCGTCAACACCTAAATCCAAATCCACTCCCCATAGCTTAGCCCTGTCCTTCAAGTAAGGGAAGTCAAATACGTCAGAGTTATATCCGATTATAATGTCAATATTATTCTCCTTAACTGTTTTTACAAATGCTTCAATCATTTCCTTTTCAGAGTCTACCTTCTCAATGAAGTACATTTCAGGGTCATTTTCAAACTCGTCTCCTTTAGTGGAAATTACCTTTCTAACTCCAACATTGCTGTCAATTCCAATCATGATAATTTCATCTTCATTAGGATCTGGCATTCCATGAGGGTTTCTAACTTCCAAATCGAAACTCATCATCCTAAACTCTTGGAAATCAGTATTAGCGGTTTTAGGAGATTCGGTCAATTTAAGTATCTCCAGATTGTCATCATCAACATCAATGGTTTCAAAGGAATCTATAAGCTCCCCTTCCAATTCCAATTCAGCCATAGGAACCAATGCATTATCTATCAAATATCTTCTATAAAAAGGAATGTCATGTTCCCTCAATTGCTTAACGGAATCCAATTGCCAAATTGCATCCCTGTATTTAGGAACCTCTTGAGGATGGTTAAAACTGATTTTAATAAATTCAGTTGGAACCTGGAAATCCTTTTTAAGCACTTTTTCAATTTCTGCAAATTCCAAATCCCCGTTAGATTTTAGCTCATTTATATCTTCCAAACATTTTTCTATATCCCCTGAAGGCAAAACATACAAATAAGGAACGAAAGAATCATCTAAAGCTATTAAATCCTTAGATTTGTCCTCTTTCACCTTACCGAATAAACGTACAACAGGTTTTTCTTCAAAAGTGATATAATCAATATCCAAAAGAACAATATTTCTTTTTACCATCCTATCAACCTAATCATAAACATTAAACTAAGAATAATTTTCTAATTATGCAGAGAGTTAATAATCATCAGAAAAATCTTCACCTTCTTCCAAAACTGATTTTTCCTTCTCCAGCTCCTCCTTAAGAGATTTGATAAGCGCATAAGCAATTCCTAAAACCAAAGGCCCCAATATGAAACCTACTATTCCAAATACATAAGGTCCCGCCATAAATCCAACAAGAATGATTAAGGAGGGCATATCTGCATAGTTACTTGCAAGCATTGGACGAATGTACATATCGCTTAAACTCAATATAAAACCCCATAATATTGTGAAGATTCCTTTAGGAATATCACCTAATACAAAAAATGCATAGATTGCCAAAGCCCAATAAACAATCCAAGGCCCAATAATAGGGATTAGTTGAGCCACTCCAGTTATGATTCCTAAAAACAATGCAAATCTATATCCTAAGAAATAATATCCTATACCTCCCATAATACCTATAATGATTGCTGTTAGGAAATGACCATAGAATATGGATTTTAAAACATTCGCAACATCCTCTATAGTGGAGTCAAAGAAAGACTTATGTTTTTTTGGAATGAATACGGAAAGATAATCCATTAGCTTATCGCCATCACGAGTAAAATAAAAGATTGAACAGATCAATACAAATAATTGGACCAGTACATCGGAAAAATTCCTTATGAATTTCACGGCATAATTGAAAACATAAGTTAAGATGTCATGAACCCCATTAGTCAATACTCCGAGATAAGGCTTGATAAGTCCTTGAATTTCTATAGGCAAAGCCTGAATAAAAGTCGCAATAGAGAAATTCAAATCAATCCCAGAGGCTAGAGAAAGATTATGAGAAGTGAAAAACATATCTGCAAAGACCGCTATTTCCCAAAATACATATAGGAACAATAATATTAAAGGAATGATTACCAGTATTATTGCCAGAAATATGGAAATTGATTTAAATTTAATCTTTGATTGTATTCTATTGGCAAGGGGTGCGATACCATAGGCAATCATTGCACCAAGCAATATCATATTCAATACCGGCAAGACAGTTATCAATGACAAAGCTAAAAAGATCACTATAACAACTATATGCAAGCCGTATTTGCTTTCAATTAAATTAAACATATTATCATTAAATTAAATTAGATTAAACATTAACCAAACAAAACTTTAGAAATATTCTTTCAAACCAGATGCTGTTCTATGGAATTTGCCGAACTCAACAATCTCAGAAACCTGATCAGATGAGAAAACAGGGCCTTCAGCACATATTCTCCAACCGGTATTGTCTACACAGCATTGGCCACAAACCCCTATAGCACATTTCATATAACGTTCCATAGAGTATTCCCCTTCAATCATATGAGCTTCCAGACTACCATACAATGGTCTCATCATAACTTCAGGACCGCATACAACAGCCCAATCATATTCCTTATGCTCAATCAATTGCAATACTCTGTGAGTTGCAAAACCTTTGAAACCACATGAACCGTCATCAGTGCAAGTGTAGACCTTTGCTCCTTTTGATTTTAAACGTTCATCGAACAACAGCTCATCCTTGGTTTGTGCTGCACAAACAACATCCACTTGAGCCTTATTCTTCAATGCTTCTTCAGTGAATGACGCTATAGGAGCCATTCCAACTCCTCCTCCAATAGCTAAAACTCTCATGCCTTTCAAATCAGTGTCAAAGCCATTTCCATATGGCCCTCTAATACCTAACTTGTCACCTTCCTTTAGAGTATGCAAATCTTCAGTAAATTCTCCAACCTTCTTGACTGTTATTCCAAGTTCTCCCTTGACAACATCAATGTAGGAAATGGACATTGGCTTTTCATCCTTGAAATTCCATACCATTACAAATTGACCTGGACTTGGAATATTTTCACCAACCATAGTCCAATCAAAAATAAAAGTCTTGATTGTAGGAGTCTCTTCTATAATCTTCTTAATTGCTATAACTTGAGGCACATTCATTCTATCACCCACTTGAACTATGGCTCCTTATGAGCAAAGCCCACCATATCATTAATTGAATCAAATTCGCTTTCCTCTATAAACTCTTCCAAATCACTTGTGATCCTTCCAAATATTTCAGGACCTTCATACATGATTGAAGTTCCTATTTGAACTGCACTTGCACCTGCATAGATGAACTCTATAACATCCGCATAATTGCGTATTCCACCAACACCAACAATTGGAATGTCTGTTGCAGAAAATGCATCATAAACGCAACGAACAGCTATTGGCTTAATTGCAGGTCCACTCATCCCACCAAACTTATTTGCAAGTATTGGATTTCCTGTTACGATATCAATTCTCATTCCAGGGCCTAATGAATTGATTAATGTCAATCCATCAGCTCCCCCTTCCTCCGCTGCAACTGCAATTTCTGAAATGTCAGTTACGTTTGGAGTCAATTTTGCAAGAATAGGCACATCGACAGCATCTTTAACCGCCTTTACAACATTTCTGGTTAATTCAGGATTCTGTCCAATTGATGCGCCATAACCTTCCATTGCATGAGGGCATGATACATTCAATTCAATCATATCCACCAAATCCTCTACCTTTCCTGCAACATATGCAAACTCATCAGGAGTTGCACCATAAATTGAAGCGATTGATTTGCCCTTTATGCGATCAACCCTTTCCAATTCATCGATGAAAGCTTCAACTCCTGGACTTGAAAGCCCAATGGCATTAATGATTCCTCCCTCTACAGCAACGGTAGTGGGATTCTTATAACCGTCATTAGGTTCCTTTGAAAATGATTTGGATACAACTGCACCAGCACCGGACTTTAAAATCCAATTAAGGGAAGATGCATGGCTTCCCAATACACCAGCAGCAAGCATCAATGGATTCTTTAAACTGACACCGCATAATTTAGTCTTTAACATGAATAACCTCCAATAAACATGACATTTGATAAGTAAAACTAATTTTTCAAGTATGATTCTTTTAAGTTAGACAAATTTTCTAAAATGATAAGTATAACTAATTTTTCAAGTATGATTCTTTTAAGTTAGACAAATTTTCTAAAAAACTTATTATTTTAATATAATATAATTTTATACTATTTTAATATATGGAAACTATATGATATATAATTATTTAGTTTTAGAGTGAAAAAATTAATGAAATTTTAATAAGCATTATTCAAAAATCTAAAAAATTATCCGAAATAATTAATGAAATTTTAATAAGCATTATTCAAAAATCTAAAAAAATATCCAAAATAATGTAAAATATATTAGATAAAAAAATTAAAATAAGATTATGGAATTTTATATAACACAATGTATTGCAGGATTTATTGCATTTGATGAAGATCTTCAAATTGCTGATTATAAGCTTTTCAAGGAAGAAGAAGTGGTTTCAAATCTCATTAAGATAGAGGAAAATGAGATTCTGGATGAAGAAATCGAATTGATTAATGGAATAAAATTGGATTCGAACAAAGAGGATAGGATAATTATAGAAACCACAAAAAGGAAATCCCAATACAAAGAACTTGAAAATTATGGAAATATTGAAGTGAAAACTCCAAATAAAGGTGGAGAATACTTAAGAAGCAATATTGATAATGTATTTGAAGAAATCGGATTTTCAAAAAGTCAGGATGAAATCATTCGAATCTATGAAAATCTAGCTATCCATAAGATTAAAAAATCTTCACAGGAAGAGGACAAGCTATTGATTCAAGCAATAAACTCTGTAGATGACATTGATGAATCAATCAGCAAATTAGTTGAACGCATTCGTGACTGGTACACAATCTATTTCCCAGAAATGGATACGATAAGCAATAATGAAACTTACATAAAGCTAATAGCTGAAAGTGAAAACAGGGAAGACATTTTAGAAAACTTCAATGAGCATTTCAGTGAGGATATCGAAGAAAGCACAGGTGCTGACATTGAAGAAAATGACTTATTGATGTTAAAGAGTTTTGCAGAATCCATCTATTCACTTCAAAAGTCAAGAAAGGAACTTGAAGAGTATATTGATTCTAAAATGGAAGCTATTGCGCCTAACTTAAGAGACCTCCTCGGATCCACATTAGGTGCCAAACTAATTGCACATATCGGAAGCATAAAAAGATTAGCAACTTATCCTGCAAGTGTTATTCAAATAATGGGTGCTGAAAAGGCAATATTCAGACATTTGAAAACTGGAGAACGTCCGCCAAAACATGGGTTGATATTCCAACACCCAAGTGTTCGCGGTGCCAAATGGTGGAACAGAGGAAAAATAGCTAGAAATCTATCTTTGAAGATTACACTCGCTGTAAGAAAGGATGTGTTCTCTGGAGAGTATGATCCAAGCATTGCAGAGGATTATCTAAAAAAAGTTGAGCAAATAGAAAAGGAAAATCCGTTCCCTAAAAAGACAAGCCAGAAGAGGGCAAAGGAAAGAAAGGCGGAAAAGGACAAGGGAAAAGGAAAAAGCAAGAAATACAAAGGAAGCAAGAAAAACAAGAAGAATAAAAAGAAACGAAGAAAATAGTCATTTGATTATTGGATTATGATTTAATTACAAATCAATGAATTCTGAAATCTTAAATTCCCAATAAATTATTAAATTCATATAAAGATGCAAATGAACATATTTGAGAAAGACAGTAAAATTAATTATTAAATTCATATGAAGATGTGAAAAAATGAACATATTTGAGAAAGACGGTGAAATAGCTACCAGAAACTTAAGTCCAGGGATTAGAGTCTATGATGAAAGACTTATCCAATATGGAGATGAGGAGTACAGAATCTGGAATCCGAGAAGATCAAAATTAGCTGCGGCATTATTGAATGGATTGGAAGGGCTTGACTTGAAGAATGATTCTAAAGTATTGTATTTAGGCGCTTCAACAGGAACAACTGTTTCACACATATCTGACATTTGCGATGAAGGCTTGATCTATGCTGTGGAATTTTCACCAGTCAGCATGAAAAAGCTGGTCAGATTGTCACAAAAGAGAAACAACATAATTCCACTCCTTGCAGATGCGACCAAACCTAAATATTACCTCAACAAAGTTGAAAAGGTGGACTTAGTTTACTGTGATGTGGCACAGGAAAAACAGAGTGAACTCTTTATGGATAACATGGGATTATTCCTCAAGGAAGAGGGGCAAGGAATCATTACCATAAAAGCAAGAAGCATTGATGTCATTCAAAAGCCTAAAAAAATATTCAAGGATGAAGCTAAAAAAATAAAAGAGAATGGTTATTCCATTTTAGAAAAGATTAAATTAGAACCTTATGAAAAGGACCATATGGCTTTTCTTGTTGAGAAATCTTTTTAAAAGAACATATATTCATTTTTGATAAAAATCATTTTTCAAAAACCATACATGACTGCTATTTTAACTCAAAAACACCATTTTGATATTAAAATTATGAAATAAAAATTTAGCTTTTGCAATAATTAATTATTTCAAATAATATAGGGAATCATTTGAAAAATAAAACATATGATTTTTATAAAGATATTTTAAGAAATTTAAATCAATTATCATCAATTCAAAGCTTTAAAAACCCTTATTTTATAAGTATTACTTTTATAAAAAAATTTGATTTCAAAAGAGAAATATGCACTAGATTTTTTAAAAAAAATTGATTGAAATTTACTGAAAATAAGAAATAAAACTAATGCAATATTAAAAACTAATCTTAGAATAATTTAATATAATAATTGGAAATTTTAAGTAAAAACAAGAATTTAGTACAATGACGAACAAACTCAAAAAAGTATTACTACTGAAAGCTTTTTATATAAGAATATTACAAATATATATTTGCTAATGCAATAAAAAAAGAGTTCATAAAAATATCCTCTGAGTTAATTCACTCATAAAAAACACTCCATAATTAAATAACTTAGAGGATTGAACTTTTTTTGCAAAATAAACTATTTTTAACTCTTTTTTAATAAATTTTTATCAAAATTTTAAAAAATATTTCTAATTTTTCTTTATTTTCAAAAATAAGAAAGAACTATTAATTTTTATAAAAAAGTAATACTTTTTTTAATTATTATCTAAATATAGGGAAAATATAAGTATTAAGCAAACAAAAAGAAAATATTTAAAATCTTTATAGAAAAATAAGGAAAAATATAAGAAAAAAATTATATAACGAACAAAAAATAATGAGAATATAATCACCTGAAAATAAAGATTGAAAAATGAAAAAATACTAAAATAAAAAAAGATAGTAAAATAAAAGAAGATAATAAAATAAAAAAAGATAGTAAAACAAAAAAAAGAAAAATTAATCAACTTTTTTAAAAAGTTGTAATCAGTCTAATTTTTTAGAAATCTCATCAAATATTGATTTGGAAATCTCTTTTTTGGAATTTAATGAAACCTTTTTGACTTCATCACTTACAAGAATTACCTCATTGGTTTCAGATCCAAATCCGCATCCTTCATTGGAAACATCATTTGCTACAACCAAATCAGTTCCTGCTTCTCTCATTTGAGTCTTGGCACAATCAATCATTTTCTCTTCTGAAATGTTGTATTCCGCCTTAAATCCAACTAGGAATATGTCTTCATTGATCTTTTTGATTCTTTGAATGATTTTTGCAACAGGCTCAAATTCCAATGACAGATTATAGGATGAAGAGATTTTAGAATCTTCCTTGCTGATTGGAGTAAAGTCAGAAACTGCTGCAGTGGCTATGAAAACATCAAAATCAGGAATCAACTCATCTATCTTCTCATTCATTAAAGTAGTTGATTCTGCATCAATGACATTGAATGCCTTTGGAATTGAAACTTCATGATGTGCAGCTAAAACAGTCAAGTTAGCTCCTCTAATGAATGCTTCCTTAGAAAGCTCTAAACCCATCCTACCAGAGGACCTATTGGAAATTCCTCTTATAGGATCGATTTCCTCAAAGGTTCCGCCTAAGCTAATCAATATGTTTTTTCCTGCAATATTAGACACTTCATCATCTGCAATGGCCTTACTTGCCTTATCCAAATTGACAGCCCTTACAGATTCAAGGACTATGTCTTCAATAGCTGGAAATTTGGCTTTTCCTTCATCAATGCGAGGATTGACAAACTTAATGCCTTCTTCCTTTAACTTTTCCACATTTTCGCTTACTGCATCATACATTGAATCGTGCATTGAAGGAACGAAGACAATAGGTGTGTCATGTCCCTGAGCAGTTATCAAAAGGGTATTTACAGGATTGTCCGAAATCTTATAAGCAAATTTGGAAATGGTATTTGCAGTAGCTGGAGCAACTAAAATCAAATCTTCTTGAGAGTACTTCACATGCTCTATCTTTCCAGTCAATTCCAAAACAACTTCTTGGCCAGTGGCAAACTCTAAAGCATTCGGATGGATAATTTTAGTAGCCTCTTTAGTCATGAATGCCTTAACAGAATGACCCTGCCTTCTAAATTCCCTTGCTAACTTAATGGTCTCGGTTGCTGCAATACTGCCAGTAACGCATAAAACAATTTCCATAAAATCACTTCAATAAATTTAAAATCTTGTTATGAATAATCTTAAATTGTAATAATATCCAAAAATCTTCTTATGAATAATCTTAAATTGCAATAATATCCAAAAATCTTCTTATGAATAATCTTAAATTGCAATAATATCCAAAAATCTTGCATTTAATAAATAATTTAAAAAAATAAAAATAGTGAATTTAATTTATAAAAATCACTATTATAATTTAACGCTATTGATAATGAAATCAAAAGTACCTACCATATTATCGAATTCAGATTCAGGTGCAGAACATAAGATAACATAAATGTCAGAACCTTTAGGAATCCAAATAGCCTTATGCTGCTTTGTTTGATTGTTTGCTACAGAAGTGTAATCCGCTTCCATAGCCCCTTGATCATTAAATGAAACATTGCCCATAAATAAAATGTTAAAATCAGAATTACGAGCCAATGTATTGTAATTGGAAGTGAATTCAGATTGTAAAGATCTGGCATTTGATTTCTTTTCTATATTCACATTAATACTATTAAAACCTGCGGAATCCTTAGCATCAGGGTCTGCAATTGCTAAAACTGTTTCATTAGAGTTGGATTTTGCAGAAACCCAATTCCCAGGCATTGATAATGATATTCCATTTTCAGAATACTCCACTGATTGCTTTGAAAGGTCATCCTCATTATCAGTGCTGATAGGATTATTTATAAAAAATGAAACACCTACAATCAATATAATTAACACTAATCCGATACCAATAATTTTTTTCATATCATATCTCCAAAAAAATAATAATAGCACCATCTATAAAACTTACTCTTCAGTTCCTCCAGAACTACCACCAGAAGAACCGCCACCGGAAGAGCCACCATCAGAACTACCACCAGAAGAACCGCCACCGGAAGAGCCACCATCAGAGCTTCCGCCAGATGAATCTCCGCTTGAAGAACCTCCACTAGAAGATCCACCACTTGAACTGCCTCCAGAGCTTGATGAACTGGAAGATCCGGAGTCAATGCTTGAAGATGAACTGCTTGAAGATGAACTTGAATCATCTGAAGAACCGTATGAAGTGGTATTTGAGTAAGATTTTGTATAATTGTAACTAAGAGACTTGTTTACCTTAACTTCAGGAAAAGCAGTGTCATTAATAGTTGCACTTTCAGATAGAACGTTTCCAACATCACCACCTAAACCTATGCTTGACATTCCAAAAGTTATTCCTGCACCAAATGCTACAAGCAAAAATACAACTGCCAATGCAATATACCACGGACTGGTACTTGAAGACTCCTCAGGTTTTTTTGATACTGTATAAGATTCAGGGTTATGGATATACTTGCGAACCAGCTTTTCCTTTTCTTCCTGATACTTTTGAGAATCAACATGTCTTGTCTTGATTGAGGAAGGAGTTTCTTCTTTTCCTTGCATCGCACGAATTCTGTCACTAACTTCAATAGTTTCAATCTTATGCCTATATTGCTGGGACAAATAAATATACTTCTCTTCAGAAATCAAACCAGCTTCATAATCCCTTTCAAGATTACTTAAAATCTGCATAAGCTTTTTCCTATCTGGATTCATACTTCTCCTCCTAATTCGATTGAATAAATCAATGTTATATTAAAAATATCAAACTTATATATTTTTTATATATTTATATATTATTAATATATGAATTTTATGTTTAATAAATTATACTAAATGAAAAGTTAAAAAATAGAAGAAAATTTGAAGAAATATTGAAAAATTATTGAAGTTTAAAAAAATTCTAATGAATAAAAATAGGCTGAATAGAATTACTTGAATAACTCTTCGTTAAATGAGGGATAAGATCCTAAAATCTTAAAGAATGAAGTATTATCTTCCAAATGTTTTAAGATACGTCCTATATCATCATCCAATCTATGTCCTTCAAGGTCTATGAAAAATATGTAATGCCCTAATCCCTCTTTAGAAGGTCTGGATTCAATTTTAGTCAAGTTGACATCATTCTCTGCAAAGAGAGCTAAAAGTTCGTAAAGTCCCCCTGGCTTATCCTCAAACAAGGAGAATGAAATTGAAGTCTTGTCATTTCCAGTTATTGGAGAATCCTCATTATCCAATACAACAAAACGGGTTTCATTGTTGAAGTTCTCTTGAATGTTTGTATCAATTACCTTCAATCCATAGAGTTCAGCAGCTTTCAATGTTCCAATAGCTGCATCCTCACCGGTTTCTGCAACCCTTTTAGCGGCTGCTGCAGTGCTTAATGTATAATGTGCAGTGATTCCATGCCTTTCCAAATAAGGCTGGCATTGGCCTAAAGCCTGTGAATGTGAATAAACATTTTCAACTTCATCTACAGTCATTTCCTTAGCAGCCAATAGATTATGGTTGATTGGAATGACTATCTCATTTTTAATCTTCAAGTCAAAATTATGAATCAGTGAATCTAAAGTCAAGCTAACAGGGCCTTCTATTGAATTTTCAATTGGTACAATACCGCATACGCATTCCCCACTTTCAACAGCACCCATCACTTGCTGTATTGAACAGTATGAAATCAAATTGTCACTGACCAATGATGCAGCTTCATGAGAGAATGTCCCTTGAGGCCCTAAAAATGCAACTTTATCCCTTGTCATAATAAAACTCCTAAAAACACTTATTCTTATTCCTATTTCTTATATATTAATCATAGTATAAAAAGCAATAGGTGAAAATAACTTAAATTAATCAAGTAAATAATCAGTAATGTACAAAAAGTGTGCAAAATACAAAAATAAGAACAATAAATAAAATTGAATAAAAATAATCAGCATAAAAAATAGAAAAAAAGAAAAATAAAGCATAAGAAAATCTTATGCTTAAAACCAAAATCAATCTTGAAACAGACCCTATTGAGTTTCCATTCCATAAATCTTCGAAACAGACCCCTACTGAGTTTCCATTCCATAAATCTTCGAAACAGACCCCTACTGAGTTTCCATTTCATAAATCTTTGAAACAATTACTATTGAGTTTCCATTTCATAAATCAATTTCAGCAAATCTGATTGAGTTACTATTCCTATAATTTGATCTTCATCGTCAACTACAGGGTAACCATTATATCCAGTTGCCAACATTGCATCAGCAAGCTGTGGAATTGATGCATATTGTGAGATTGTTTCCACATTTTTAGACATGTAATCTCCTGCAATCAACTCCTTGATTTGAGAAGATTGATACTTGTCAGGAGTGTGTTTCCTGAATGAAACAAATGCTTTTGCAATGTCTTTTGAAGTAATAATTCCTGCAAGCTCATTGTCTTCAGTGAGCAACAAACGTCCAACACCTGAATCCATTATAACTTTTCTTGCATGAACTAAACGATCATCTGCAGATATTGAAATAATATCTGTTGTCATAATATCCTTAACTGAAATCTTTTCATATGCTTTTGCTTTGCATAAATATATGAAATCAGATTTAGTTACGATTCCTACCATTTCACCATCAGATAGAACCGGAATGGCACCAATATTCTTCTCAATCAAGATTTTTGCCACTTCAGTCACATCATCATCCTCATCTACTGTAATCAAGTCTTTGACCATTACAGTGGATACGTGGAAATGGGAAGGAGCCATATTACCATATTTAGCGGAGCCTAACTTATTAGCTATATCTTTTTCTGAGATAATTCCGACTAAAACTTTTTTATTTTCATTGGTACTGGTGACTGGTATTCTAGATAAGTTATCCTTATACATCATTCTTAGACAATCACATATGTTTAAATTCTTATCAATAGATACCACATTTTCAGACATTATATTTTTGATTTTCATAATAACACCAACGATAAATCCAATGAAATAGCTATTAGAAAGAATCCAAATAAAACAGAAGTTCAATTTGGATTGCAATGAATCCATAGCGTATCTAATCAAAGATATAAACTAACCTACCAATAGCTATCTCTTAAAAGTTCAACAATAGCTACCTGTTCTTCATAAAAGAAGAACAATTACAACACTTAAAGAAAATTAATAATTATAAGAATAGAGAACAAACCCCATTCTTTAAATTATAAATCCAATTATTCTTTAAGAATTGTATTTAAAATATCTCTTTCAGTGACAATTCCTACAAGTTGATCATCATCAACTACAGGAACACCACCAATGTTCTTTTCAGCTAATAATTCACATAAGTCTCCTAATCTGACAGTAGATTCAGTTACTAATATGTTTGGTTTAATAATTTCAGAAATTTTTCTTTTCAAAACATCTAAACCACTATTAGAGGTCATAGAAGCAAACATTTCTTTATCACCGAAGAATCTTAAGATATCTGTTGAAGTGACAATTCCTATTAACTTATCTTCTTCAACTACAGGAATCCTTCTTAAGTTATTTCTTACCATGATTTTGGAACAGCTTTCAATAGGAGTTCCAGGAGTGGTAGTGATAACATCCTTAATCATGATATCGCCTACAGTCTCATTAGTCAATGAACCTGCAAGGGCTAATGCGAAATCTCTTTCAGTGACTATTCCCACTAATTTATCTTCTTTATCTACAATAGGTAAGGATCCAATGCCATTTTTGGTCATTACATCCACACTTTCTCTAATAGAAAATTTAGGGCTTATTGAAATAACATCTCTTGTCATGATCTCTTTAACAGGATCATTGATTGCTGCCAAGAAATTGTCATCATGTTTCTTTTCTATTATATCAAATTTGCTTCCTCCACCAAGGAAGTCAAGAATATCCATAGCAGTTACAATACCCAAAAGTTTATTTGAGCCAGGATGGGTTACTGGTAATCTTCTGAATCCATGCTCTATCATCATTTCAGCAGCTTCCTTAATGGTCTTGGTTGGAGGAATGCTAATGACATCCTTTTTAGCTAATGTCATGATTTCCCCTTCATAATCAGCTACTTTTGTTGTTTGTTCAACAGAACCACGATTCATAGATTTTCTCAAGTTTTTAGCGTTTTTGTCTTTCATATGACACCTCCGGATTTAATAATTCTTCCAGGTCTAAATTACAAATCATATCATAACAATCAAGTTATAGAACTCTGGGAAATACCATTAACCAGATGACAAATCCAATTGATTTGATTATTAGATTCCATTAAAAAAAATACTTTTTGAAAAGAATCTAAAAACCTCTTGGATTCACATCCAATTTAACAATATAGAAATAAAGTCTATAATTAAGTTGTTACAATAATAACGAATTCATAATCTATTTTTGAAATTATGGATTTGTTGGAAGTTCTCATATGCCATTATTTCCATCATTCAAGCTTTTAATTAGTAAAAACTCTCTAGAAATTCAAATAAAAAATTTGAATAAATGACATGGAACTAACTACAATATTAGTTAGGTTTTGATGGTTAATATTATTATCGATTTAATTTTTATATGCCTAAAAAGTATAGAAAATTTTACTTAAAAAAACCAATTTATTTTTTTTTACAAACTTAAAAACTATTGAAAATTCACTTAAAAATTAAAAAAAATAAACAAATTATCATAATTATATTAATAATAAGAATACATAATAAATATTAATAAATATTAATAAAAATATTTTAAAAATTACATTTATCAAATCATTAAATTATAAGGGATTGAAATGGACAAAATCGAAAAAACCGTTAGAACAAGAGATTTCATTATTAGTACAGATGGATTATTATTTGCTTCAACCAATTACATTCACCCGAAAGATAGGATTATCTGCTTTTTAAGATACATTCCCGATGAGAATGGAGACAGGGAAAAGGATGGAATCAGATATTCCAAAGTGGGATCTGAAGAGGCTTATGCATACCTAAGAGAAAACCATCCAGATTACCTATACTTCTGTGATGTTACAAACGTTGAAATGATGGGAGTTCCTATAGACAAGGTTGAAAGAATCATAAAACCTGAAGAAAGATTAAAAGGGCTTAGGGCAACCTATTATGACGAAATCAACACTAAAGTGGCAAATGGAGAAGAACTTGACTATAAAGAGGAACTCTTAAGCAAATTATTTGACCTTTCAGACTTTTTCCATTATGTAGCAGGCATCAGCTATGATGACCTTGGAATCTCAGGATCAATCTTGCCAGGACTTCAAAAGGCAGGAACTTCAGACCTTGACTTTGTAGTCTATGGTCTTGAAAACCATAGAAATGCAATCAAGGCATATAAAGATAATAAGGACAAGCCTGTTTTCATAGACAAATTGGACAAGACAATCACACTCAACAGAATAAATGATGATTTCTGGGACTTCGTATATGATAAGAGAATCAAGGACGACAGCCTAACTAAAGAGGAGTTCGCTTGGTATGAAGAACGTAAAAGCAATAGAGGATTGATTAGAGAAACATTATTCGACATATTGGCAACCAGAAATTATGAGGAGATTGAAGGAACCTGGGGAGATACAGTATACGAACCGGAAGGATTTGCGAAAGTTAACTGTACAATAAAGAGCGCATTAGGAGCTTTTGACAATCCTGCAGTATACACAATAGAAGATGTTGAAATCATAGAAGGACCTGATATTGAAATCACTGAGCTAGCATCACTAACACACACCTATGCTGGAGAAGTCATAGACGGCGAAGAAGTGGTTGCAAGAGGAAAAATAGAAAAAGTGCTTAAGAACGGAGAGTTTGAAAAGTATAGAATTCTTGTTGGAACTACCAGGGAATCTCTGAATGAATATATTAAACTTAGAGAGAGCCCAGTGCATAATTAAATCAAATTAAGGGAAAGTAAAAATTTTTTATTTATAAAAAAATGAAAAATAATTAAAGTTTTGGTTAGGAGGTAGAATATGGGACTTTTCAGACCAATTTGGATGACCAAGAAGATGTCTAAGGACGAAGAGGCAAAAGCGGCCGTGAGAAAGATAACTGATAACCAAAAACTGAAAAAGATTGCAATTAAAGCACCTAGACAACCGGTAGCTTATGAAGCAATAAGCAGGATAGATGATGATGAAATACTATTCGATTTCGCAAAAAAAGATGGTTTATATAATGAACATGGCGTAATTCTCATCAACGATAGGGCTAGGGAACTAATAAAAAGTCAGGCCCTCCTTGAAAAACTGCTTTCCACTTTTGAATATGAAGATTTTAATGCAAAGATAATATATGAAAGAACAGAGAATCCTCCTTTGGATTGGAACATAAGGATGTCTGGAGAAGATGCGGAGTGTAAGCTAGCTGCTAGCGTGGAAAAGCTATCCTACCCCCAAGATGAAGAAAAGCTCAAAGATGTGATTGATAATGCTAAAACACAAAAGGGTATAGATATAGCAATTGAACATTTGCCATATGAAGAAAATAGAGAGTATTACATGCAGATACTTTCAGGTAATGATTATAGAAAAAAGAAGCATATTGTCGAAACATATCCTCAGGCCCAGGAAGAACTTTTAGAAATCGCTTTGGATGAAAGCAACGATATCCAAACTAGGATGCGTGCAGGGATGTATGCTGGAAACAGTAAAAAGGCTCAAGAATTCTGGATAGATTTGGCTATGAACTATTGGGACATTTATACAAGAATGACTGCTGCATCAATGATTAAGGACAAATCACTTATTCCTGATATTCAGAAGCAACGCTGCGCAGAAGGAAATCATCTTTGGGTTGATACAGGAAGCCGAAGACAGCAATATCAATTCGGCCCTTCAAGCGATCATAGGAAGTGTATTTATTGTGGTGAGGAACTTCACGAATATTTTGATGGGGATTAATAGAAAGCCCAGTTAAACTGGATTTTTTATTTTTCTTTTATAATTTTTTAATTATTTGCTATTTTAAATTAAATTTATCTATCCACATTCAGAACTATTTTTATAATTTTAATATAAATTAAACTATTTTTAAAAAACGAATTAAAATTAACAAATCCCTCATAACAAACCTCATTTTAATTAACCGTTTTTATAATTAAAATATAAGAAAAATTACAAGCTAAAATCAATTTTTCAAACCAATATAAAAATTGATTTAAAACTCTTAAATTCTAATAAAAATAAAAAATTATAACTATTTCGTAAAATAAACTATTTTTATCAAATTATAATCAAAAATAACTGCATATTATTTATTATATGAAAAACAAAGACTAATCCACAGAATAATATGGAGTTAAAAATATGATAAGTGTATCTACAATCAAAAGTTATATGTTTTGTCCTTTGAAATTGTATTTCCAAAGCAATATTGATGAAGATGTTGAAGAGGATTATTTTATCTCAAAAACATTAAAGGATCTTAGAATAGACATACAAGACATCCTTCATAAAAACTTAAGACACATTAAGAAGGACTTGGATGAAAAGGAAATAGAAAAGAGACTTTCAATTGGAATAAGCAATCAAGTTAAGACAACCTTTGACATTATCGAAGAGGTGAATGAAGAGAACAAAAATCAGGAAAATGAGGATGGAGACACTCCAAGCAATTTAAAAAAGGATGATGAAATAGAGTTCATAGATGAAAACAATAGGGAAATAAAAACAGAAGAAGATGAAGATGAAAAGCTTAAGGAATTAAAAAAAGAACTGATCAATGAAATAAACCTAAATATCAAAATACTTTCCCTAAAGGTATCACAATCAATGAAGGTTCTAGATAAGGATGGTGGTGAAATCCAAAACCTGTTTTTCCCAACTAGCATGTACAACTATCTGATAAGAGACATAGGTCTTGACTTGATTGGAGTCATAGATAAGATTGAAGTGGAAAAGGGAAATTATTTTCCAGTATCACTGAAATCATCAAATCCTCCAATAAATGGAGTTTGGGATGGTGATTTTGCCGAAGCAATAGCTAATGCGCTTCTAATAGAACAGGAATTCAACACTTATGTTACAGTGGCATATGTTGATTACCTGAAAATAGCTGATCGAAGAGCCGTGATAATAGATACAGATGCGAGAAAAAGCTTTTTTAAAGTCTTGACCAGCGTAAACAAGATAGTTGAAAATGGAGAAATACCAACAGTAAAAACCGGACTGAAAAAGTGTGAAAACTGTGAATATAAGGAACTATGTGATAATAGCTAAAAAAAAGGGAATTAAATAAAAAAAGAAAGATAAAGGAATTAAATTAAAGCTGGGAAAAACGGCACCATTAAGTAAACTGCAATCAAAACAATCACAGTTAAAATAACAATAACTCCAAGAGGTACCTTTTTCCATGCGAGTCCACCTGCAATTATAGCTCCAATCAATCCTATGAACCATAAATCAGGGTCTACTGTCAACACCCCAGGACAAATAAGTGCAGCAAGTGCAGTGTATGGAATCAGATTCAGGAATTTCTCGAATTTTGGAGAGAAATTCAATCTTTCCATAAAGATTGCTGGAATTACCCTTGGAATGAAGGTGACAAGTGCACAAAGAATAATGAGTAAAGTCATATTCATTGTTGCACCTCCTTATTACTACAAGTCTCATCTGCTGCATTATATTCATCCCCTAAAACTGTATCGTCATCCACTATATACATTCCAATGAGAGCACCTAAAAGAATAGCTATGATCAATGACCAATTTCCAATGAAAAACTGCAATACAACATTTAGAATAGCTGTTATAACAACTAAAATAGCCAATTCCTTACTTTCCTTAACTGCAGGAACCAATAGCGCTACAAATAGGGCATATAAGGAAATATTGAAACTGTTTGCAACAATTATAGGAAGCACATTCAAGACTATAACGCCAATGATTGCTCCAAAAATCCAAGACATCCATGCAATTCCTGCAAGACCTATATAAGTCCATATTGAAGACTCTTCCATTAGCATGAACATTGCAAAGGCTTCATCAACAGCAAGGTGTGATGAGGGTATTCTAACGGCAAGGGAAGCGTCATCAACCTTGTTGTAAATGCATGTGTTCATTACAAAATATCTGAAATTCAGTACAAATGAAGTCAAGACAATATTGAAAAGAGTGGCACCTTGAGCCAACATGGTCGCTATCATGATCTGTCCGGCACCTGCATAAATGAGCACAGACATTGAAACTGTCTCAAAAGGAGACAACCCTGCCTTAATAGCTAAAGCCGCGTATCCTATACCCATTGGAATGTATCCAAAGGTGATTGGAATACCTAACTTCAAACCATGCACAAACTTTCCCTTTCTAGTAATTCAAAACACATCCATAAAAATGAAATATAATAATAAAATAAGAACTCCTGATAAAAATATCAAATGGAGTATAGAATAATATTAGTTTAATAGACTAATAAATCTTATGTAAAAAAGAATAAGAAAAAGAATTAGAATTTATTATTGTTTGCTAATCTTTTTACATCAAATACTGCAGTGCTTGCAACTGCCATGACCGCCATTACACCAGCTTGAATTGGGTCTGTAACAATCAAATCAGCCTCTTCTGTTACGCTTCCAGGCATATTCAAAGTGATGACAATCAAGTCCTCATGCTTTTCCTTTAATTTCCTTACAGTTTCAGTGATCTTTCCCCCCATCAGGGATCCTGCAAGAACAAGCACTCCAACACGAGGCAATCTGTTTACTGCATCTACCGCTTCTGCAATATTTTCTTCGCCAACTAAAGGAATAGTATCCACACTTATACGTTCTCCACGTATATTATGCCTATCTGCTTCTGTAATGGCACCAACTGCAACTTGAGATACTTGAGCTCCACCACCGAAAATAAGAACCCTTTTACCGAAAATGTCATTTAAGGAACCATGAATCTCAATGTCTAAAATAAAGTCCTTAGACTCTAAGTCATCTATTAATTCATCGAGTTTCTCAACATTATCAAGCTCCAAATTCAATGTTCCAACATCATCCTTTACATATAGATGAACATATGAGATATTTATTCCATGACTTGAAAGAATATCTGTTATCTCATCAAGAACTCCTTTCTCTTCTTTAGTTGTAATTGTTAAAGAAATACTATTCATAATATTACCTAATAATACTTAAAATATTCAATTATTTAAAGATTATCGAAAATCAAAAAACCTTAAAAAAGATCAATTGAAGAATAATCAAAAAATCTAAAAAATCAAAAAACCTTAAAAAAGATCAATTGAATAACAATCAAAAATCAAAAAATCAAAAAACCTTAAAAAAGATCAATTGAATAACAATCAAAAATCTAAAAATCAAAAAACCTTAAAAAAGATTAATTGGAGATAAAGATCATTAAAAATTTTATTTATGAGGAAAAAATATGAAATTTATCCCCAATTAATCCAATTTAGCCTTTAACGCATCCAATTCAGCATGCGCTTTCTTATATAAGTTTAAATAGCTGTCATGTTCGCTGACAGGAATAACCTTAAGACCTAACTTCTCATACTCTTCAATGTAAGACCCATCAAATACGGGAATCTCAAACTTGATGTCCTCTGGAGTCTCATTTACAATTATCAAATCCCTGTAAGGGAAATCATATTCCACAATATATCCTCCAAGACTCATAATATGATAAGGTCTGATTACAAATTTCATTAAATCACCACAATTAAATTAAAAAATTCAATTCTCTCCTAAATCCATATCTAGAACAATGCAATGACCATAGCCAATGCTCCAAGTGCAGAAGTCACCAATATTGTAGGGTATAATTGCCTATTGGTAAATATTGGGGAGAATGCACTGACAATTGCCATTATGACCGGAAGCAACAATGACACGATAATGCATACAATGAATTTAAGTAAGAAAAGTTCTGGTGCAACACCTAAGAACAATACACAGTACATTAAACCTAAAGTGAATATCAGGAATCCTCTGGTTAAGTAAACGAATGTTCTGTATTTTGAAGCAAGCTCCATATATGGCCCTTCAATTACATCAGATTTAGCCTTGATGTAGGAGAATGGATATTCATTCAATAGAATCATGTATCCGATAAAGAAGACTACAGTTCCGATAATACCTGCTAAAGTGAATAGGAACGGTCCGTTAGCTTGCTGATAAGCTACAATATCTGCCAAGTAAATGCTTTTAGATAATGCTGCAGGTATGAATAAAGCCAAATACAATGGGAATGAACCAAAGATGATCATCCTAAGGGATCTGTTTGAACTGATATCTTCAATGGATGATACTAGCAATCCTTGTCTTTTGGCACCTTTTGCATGGTCTGGGAACCTTAAGTTAATGCTCATTACTGATTTGGATAAGGAACCCATTAAAACATAAGCGATTTCTTCAACTTTTAAGAATCCAACAATAGCTATTAGGCTAGCAAAAGCCATGAACTGATAATTCTCAGGCATCAATGCTAAAAATACTGCGAGTACTGCAATGAAACATAAAATAGGCATTGCCTTATATAATCCTGGCGCTGGAGAATTAGGTTTTATGTTCTCCTTGAACAGGAACTTAATTGATGCCCATAGCCCCGGACTTGTAACTGGAGGCCCGATTCTTTGCTGAATCCTTGCTTGAACATATTTCCTTTCAATTCCGGGAATCAAAACACCTATGAATAAAGCTATGATAAGTGTTAAGATAACCTCTAAAATTGAAATAAGTGATATTTCATAAGCCATTTCTCTTTCCTCATAATAATTTTTAATTAAACGCTAATCATAAATTTGAATTAAATTCTAATGAACATAGAGTCTCAATCGATTGACCCAATTATAATTAAATTCTAATGAATATTGGATTTCAAAATTGATTTATCCAACTTGTTATTGTTTGTATCATAAACCTCTATTGCCCTATCGGAACAGGTAAAGCATGGATCACATTGTACAATGCATAACTGACCATCAGTGATATGGTTGTCAATGCAAGCGTATTGCATTGCTCCAATATTACTCATGGAAGGAGTTCTAATAATGGAGTGACGCACTCTTCCATCCTCAATGGCATATGAGTGATACAGTGTTCCCCTTGGAACTTCAATATAGCTTTCAATCAAGCCTGTGTCCACCATTTCCCAAGACCTGTCAGTGATCTTTCCTTCAGGTAAGTCCCTAATTGCTTGGCGAATGATCTTGATAGCTTCAAAAATCTCAAATACTCTCATAAGAAGCTGAGCCTTTACGTCACAGGTGTCTTGAGTGATAACATCATAATCAAAGTTGTCATACTCATACATGTCTGTTCTCAAGTCCCTTTTTACACCGGTAGCACGTAAGGTAGGGCCACTGCAAGCTAATTTTATAGCCTGTTCCTGCGGAATGTATCCTGTGCCGGTAATCCTTGACAATACAATTGAATCATGAACGAACCTGTCTGCAAAGTCTGCAACGTTCTTTTCCACCAAGTCCATTCCATCCAATATCCTGCGGATTCTATTGTCATCCAATTCACATCTTGGCCTTACACCACCAATGATGGAACATCCGTATTGGACACGGTTTCCTCCAATCATTCCTAAAAGTTCCATGATGGTTTCCCTAATGAAGAACACCCTCATTGAGAATGTTTCGTGAGCCAAGGTTTCGCAACCGTGACCTAAGTACAATAAGTGACTGTGTAACCTTTCAAGCTCTCCAACTATTACACGAATATAAACAGCTCTGTCAGGCACTTCAACGCCAAGACCCTTCTCAGCAGTTCTTACAGAGTTCCATGTATGTGAGTTTGAACAGATTCCGCAGATTTTTTCTGTGAGCATATTAGCCTTTTCCACTGGAAGACCTTCCATAATACGCTCAATACCTCTATGGTTTACACCAATTGTGATTTCCGCATCCTTAATTATCTCATCTTCTACGAAAAATCTAACCCTATAAGGTTCTAAAGCAGCAGGGTGAACCGTACCCATTTGAATCTCAGTTTCAATTATTTCCTGCTTTTTAGCTTTCTTTTCTTCCATTTCATCATCCCTTTAATGAATAAATAAAAATAATCTCTTAAATCCGCCTATTAATCCGCATTCAATAAATGCGGCAAAGATGCAACTACTCCTGCCAATACGTCTTGAGGCCTTACAGCACATCCTGGAATCTTAGCATCAACAGGAATCACGTTTTCAACAGGCCCTTCAATTTCCTCTGAAGGAATGTCACCATAACAGTTCTTATAGACACCACCCATCACTGCACAAGCGCCTGCTGCAACAACAAGCTTTGGATTTGGAATTGCATTATAGATATCCTCCAATGGCTTTCTATTGTCATGAGTGACTGGTCCTGTTACAACAAGAATATCTGCTTCACGAGGGTTCCATGTTAAAAAGACACCATATTGCTCCATATCAAATTTAGGAGATAAAACTGCATTTACAATTTCAATATCACATCCATTGCATCCGCCAGTATAGACCAGCATGATATGGATTGCTTTTGACCTTGAAAGTGTTTTAAGACTCATCTATTCACCTCCCTCATCTTCAGAAACTTCATCAGTTTTAGCATCTGAATCCTCTTCATTCAATTCAGCACTTCGTTGAACATCTTTCTCATACTTTTCATTAATGTTATCTTGAATGTCCTTTATTTTAGATACCTTTTCAAGAGCTACACCAACATTTTCAATTTTCTCATCCTCTTGAACAATATTTTCAGACAACAATGACTTGTCGGATAAGTATTGGGCAATGAAGGATATCTTGTCATGGGATATCTTGATAGGTTCCTCTAACAATTCGCTTGTGTCAACATTGATTTCGCCGACATTTCCAGGGTGAATGGTTCCTGCCTCTTCAAAGAATGAATAGATTGGACAGAAATCATGACACCAATAGCAAACTACACATTTTAAAGGATCAAGCTCTGGAACTTCAGTCTTTACCCATCCTTCCTTAAGCTTTACAGGGTTTTGCAGAGGTTTCATTGTAACTGCACCGGTTGGACAGACATTTGCACAACCTCCACAGCCGATGCATGCTTCCTCATCCACCTTCTTGTCAGGTTCAACTGTTCCTGTCAAAATGGCGTTACGAAGTTCCATATCAGTTACTCTATCTGCAGCAAAGAGAATTCTTTTGAAATTAGTGTAAGCTCCATTAAGCATAATCTTCAATACATCTTTCATAATTACCTTTCCTCCTAATTCACCCTTTCAAACTCTCTTTCGAAAATAAATGACTTAGATGGGCAGATATTCATACATGCTCCACAGTAAATACATTTATCGTCATCAACAACGAATTTAAGATTCTTGTTCTTTGTTCCAAGATTGACTTCGTCACTTGGAATCTCAACTGTATAAATCGCTTCCTCTGGACATATGTCCTTACATAGTCCGCATTTTACACATAAGTTATCATCAATGTAATTGAATCCACCAGAGATTTCATATTTGACGCTTGTAGTTTTTGGAATTGCATCCTTAGGACAGTGAATTGCACAGGTTTCACACATGATACATTTATCCAAGTCAACATTGATGGCCCCTCTTTGAAGGGTTATTGCATCTTCTGGACAAAGTTCAGCACATATGCCGCAAGAAATGCAGTCATCACTGACTTCACCATCCCATGAAATCACTTGGAAGCTTCTTGCCTCTTCCTTACATTCATTTACACATTTTCCACAGGATACACAGTATCCAAAGAGCTTATTGTCTTCACTTTCTGTCAATGATGAAACAGGACAATTGTAAATCGCTTCAAGACGTTTAGCCTTATTCTCTTCGGTATCCTCATCAAGTGAAGGGTCATACCTCAATGAATTTTCATCCCTTATGAGTGCTGGACTGTCAAATGTCTCTTTACATAATCCGCAATTAAGGCAACTTACAATGCTTCCATCAGCATTTGAATACAATGTGTCATCCTTAATGCTTCTTTTTATCTTAAAGTCATCAACGATTAATGCATCGTTTATGCAGTTTTCAACACATGCCAAGCACAAGGTACAAATGCTCTTATCATACTCACCATCTTTCAATGCACCTGTAGGACAGACATCTTCACATACCTTACACCCTACACAGTATCCTTCATCCTGGATAATCACTTCAATTGACCTGGTAGGACAGTAGTATGCACATCTTCCACATTTCACACATTTCTCGCTATCGGTGCTGATGCAAATCCTGTCAGCGGTCTTGTCGGATTTTACAGGAAGCTTCATGGTCTCTATCTTCTTGACCCCTGCACCGAATCCAACAGTGTTTGCAACCATTTTCAATGAATTAAGCAATACTTTCTGCTTGTCTAGAACAAGGTTATCAGTATCCACTCTTGCATTTCTAGTACAAGCATCTTCACAAACACCACAGCGTGAACAGATACCTTTAACTATTCCATCATCAAGATGGATGCTTTCTATAGGGCAAGTGAATTCACAAACACCACAACCATTACATTTTGCCCTATCTACCACATATCCTCCGTATTTGTTCTTGAATATGGCATGATTTGGACAAGCTTCGAAACAAGCACCACAACACATACAGCTAAAAGCCTTATTATCTACAAAGCGTATTGCTTCACTTGGACAATTTCTTATACAATCCCCTTGTCCATCACACTTATTAGTTGTTAAATACATGATTCTTCTCCTAAATAATAAGTAAGACCATTATTTCCAATTGAAAAATTGGAATAATCCCAAAATCTAATGATCTCCTTTCGCTCGTCCTCCTAGTAATGCGCTTCCTATCAATACGCCAATGACAGCTCCTAAAAATGTGGTGGCAATTGGCAAATCATTATAAACCGGGAATTGTCCTAATCCATAAGACATTAAGAGAGCGCCAATTATTAGGGCTAAAATTCCACTTGCTGTGAACTTAAAGCTATTGTCCAGATTCAAGTGAACCCTTGAACCTACAATGAATCCGAATATGATTGCAATGATAACAGGTCCTATTACAATATTAGCGATACTCATTCCTCTTCCTCCGCTAGTTTCTTGAATTGGGAAAATGCAATTACCACTGCACTTAAACCTACAAGAACCTTGAGTCCAACTGCAATGTTCAGGTAAGGCACGATTCCTGCATGGGTTAAATCCGGATATGAGAATAATGTTGCAATAGCTTGAGGAACTTGTCCATAAAGGTTTCCGCCTACATTATAAAGGTATGAGCCTGTCAATGCAAGCCCTGCCAAACCAATCAAGACATAAGCCAATGCACCGATTGATTCTAAAGTGGAAATGAACCTGTGAGACAATTTCAATGGAGTGCCGTCAACGCCATAAACAATTACACAGAATATGATTGCCCCTGCAATCATAGCCCCACCTTGGAAACCTCCGCCTGGAGTGATGTGTCCTCCCAATATGGTCATGATACCTAAAGCAATGATCACAATAGCTATTGGAAGAGCCATAATCTTCAATATAGGGCTGCTGTCATTCTTATTCCAATTTGGAGATTTTTTTCCTTCAGCCATCATTCATCATCTCCTTCTTTCATATCAGCATTTATGTTCTTGTCTAAAATCTTTCCTTTACCAAAGACAAGCAATACAACAAGCACTGCAGTCACTAGAATCAATGATTCCCCTAAAGTGTCAAAAGCTCTCCAATCGAATACGACCAGTGTGACCATGTTTGGAGCAAGCTGTGTTCCAATGGCATTGTAAACCAAGCTGATACCCGGTTGAATCAAGCTTTTGAATCCATAGATTGCATCGAATAATGCAGATGCGAAAATGATTGCTGCCAATGCCATGATTAAAGATCTGAGACTAGTAATTTTATCAGACATATCTTAACCCCCAATAAATTACTGCAACTAAAATTCCAAGAACTACAACAACATAGAAAGTCATTTTCTCCAAGGAATCTGATTGCTCGGATTTTATCTTTCCTGCAAGAGGCATATTTGTAAAGAATAAAACTGCAACTAAAAGCACTACAACAATTGAAGCGACTACACTGACATGCCTTAGGAATAATGCTGCAAGAATCAATGAGATGAATATCAGGAATTCAGCAGCTATTGCTCCTGAAACATTGTCCATAGTTGTAGGGTCTTTTGACAAACTTGACTTAAGTCCTTTTATTGAATCTAGGAATTTTTGATATAAAGCCATTAGATCAATCCTCCTGCAAATGGAATGAATACATCAGTCACTATATTTGGGAAAATACCTAAAGCCAAACAGATTATAAGCAATACAGCTACAGAGAATACAGTAGCCTTTGGAATCTTCTCATGAGCAAACTTCAAGTCCTTTGGCTTAGGCTGCAAGTATACTGTATGGAAGGCCTTAACGAATGTGAAGAATATCACTACGCTTACAATGATTGCAAGAATTGCAAGTTCAGTGTATCCTGCATCCAATGCAGCTTGCACAAGCATCAATTTACTTTGGAAACCGTTGAATGGCGGAACACCTGCTAAAGCGAATCCTCCAAGCAATACCATTATTGCCATCTTTGAATCAACTGCAATCAATCCACCTAACTTTCTTGTATCGGATGTTTTTGTAAGGTAGTACACGGTACCGAATCCGATGAATAACAATGCAGTTATGACAATTTCATTTGCTGCCTGGAACAATGCCGCTGCAATTGAATATTGTGTTCCTATACCAAAACCTAATGCAATGAAACCAAGTTCCCCTACTGCAAGGAATGCTATCATTCTTCTAAAGTCTACCTCCATTGCAGACATTGCAATGCTTAAAGCCATTGCAAGAATAGCAAATACGATTATTGCTGTATTGAAGTAAGGGATATATGCGAATATCTTATACATTGCAATTCCAAATGTGAGCATGCACAATACTGAAAATCCTTGCAATATTGCAGACCCGTTAGGTCTTGCTTTTGAGTAAACAGCTGATTTGATAGTGTGGAATGGAGGCAATCCTGCTGAATATAGCCATCCAAACAATATCAATGCAAAACCGATTACCAAGCTTGGAGCATAAGGGTTTACATAGTTGTTGCTAATTGCAAAGATAATGTCATTGATGTTTACTGAACCTATTGTTCCAAGAATGAATCCAATACCTAACAAAAGCATTGGTCCGCCTATTGCACCTAAAATAAGGTATTTTAAAGCGATTTCATAATTATCTTCAGTGCTTGAAGCTATAATGATACCCACTTGGGTTAAAGCTGTAATTTCAAAGAAAACATACATATTGAAAATATCATTTGAAAGCATCAATGCAGTTACAGATGCTATACCCATAAAGATAAGGTATAAGTAAGGGCCAGACACTTCCTTTTTCTCAGCGAAGTATGTTAAAACGGCCAAGAATGCAACGATGCCCATTAGGAATATGAATATTCTTTCAATATTTTCAAAGACATAAACAATACCAGTATTGTAACTTGCTACAAGAGTGCCAACTAAGTTTGATGGAAGTGAACTTGCAAGAAGCGCTGGGTCGTGACCACCGAAGTATTGGATGCCGACAGCTGCTAGAATTGCAATTATAGGAATTGCAATAGCCACTACAATTGAAATGGCCTTTACGGTTTTGTCCTTTCCACCAAATATGTTAACTATTAAAGCAGCCAATATTGGAATGACAACCATTAAAGGAATCAGGTAATTCATTTCTCATCCCCCATCATTTCAGATACGCTTAAGGTTCCATGCTTTCTGTATAAAACCATAGCTAAAGCCAACATCACTGCTAAAGTACTTGCACCAATTACAATACTTGTGAGAACTAATGCTTGAGGCAAAGGATATGCTGCATTTGCTGCAAACCAGTCTGCAGTCATGCCAGGCAAGAAGATAGGCACGACCCCTCCTGCTTTAAATCCTAAGCAGATTAGGAATAGGTTTACACCTTCCTCAATGAAAGCAATACCAATGATTTTCTTAATAAGATTATCAATGAAGATTGCTGCAAATAGTCCAATAATTATAAATGCACCAGAAGCGAATAAAGAAGCCAATTGAACATCCATCATAACTATGCCTCCTCCCTTCTAGTTTTTAAAACAGCCAATGCGATAAATACCGGCACAATAGCCCCTTCCACAATAGCTTGGGTTAAAGCTACATCCGGAGCAAGCAAGATCTGGAATAAGAAAGCTACACAAAATCCAGAAATACCGGTTAAAATAGCTGCCTTAAGCAAGTCATTTTGTAAAAGTGCGATAATAGCGCTTAAAACTGCAACAAAAATAACTATATATTCAATCATTGCCATCATCCTCACTTTTTTCATCTAAATTCTCATCAATACTTGAATCATCACTTAAATCCAAATTATCCTCAAGAAGCACTTCCTCAATTAAATCACTTTCATCTTCTTCCCTTTTGGAAGTTTCTTCAAGATTTGGATTAAGTACTGGATTATTAAGAGTATCTTCACTATGGAAATAAGCATTAGCTAATGCATGAGCCAATAATGGAGCTAGGAATAAGTAAATAAGGGCAAATAAAGGTTGACCTATAGCGAGAAATGCAATTATTCCTGCAACGTCAACAATACCTAAAATATGAATTCTAGCATAGACTACATTATCTAAGTTTCTATCAATTCTTAAAACACCCACTACTGCAATCAATATCAGAAGTGCAGAAATGACAAGCAGGATTGATTGAACCATATTGATTATGCCAGCATCAATTCCAAACATCATTTTGCCCTCCTCATAACTGCTGCATAAGCTATTGTTCCAACAATGCCTAATAGAAGCAATGCTAGAGCAATATCCTTGAAAAATCCGATATTGCATATTGTACCGACTGTTATAAGTAGCAAAGTAAGTGCTAAAGTGAATGAAGAAGTACCTATAAGTCCCATAGATATAGATTTATATGTAATAATCCTCAATGTTGCAATTAGAAATACAATCAATGCAACTATTAAAAAACACTCAGAAATCAATAAAATATCCATTATCATCACATTCTATGATTATAAATTTACACAATAACAAAGGTCTGAAAAATTTAATCGCTTATTAAATATCATTTTTTCATCATTTTAAAAATTATTTAATTATGAAAATGATTTTTAGAAATTATTCTAGCATTCCCTTGATGTAAGGTTCAAATGGAATAATATCCTTAACGTCTCTTGGAGCAATGACTGCAACCTTTATGACTTGATTTTCGCTATCCAAGTCCACAGACAATGTTCCAGGAGTCAAGGTAATGCTGTTGGCCAAAATTGTTTGGGATATCGGTCTTTTAAGTTCAGTATCAATATCAATCACAATAGGCTCAAATCCATCCACCTTAAAGATTCTTAAAGCCATATCTATTGTAGATTTGATAATCTCTAAAATAAGAACCACTAAATAAGCAATCGCATAATAAATTCTACTTAAAAACATTAAAATAACCCCATAATGTTTTAAATTATAACAATATTCACAATAATCAAAAATTTGTTGAAAAATAGTTAAAAATTTTTAACCAATCATAACAAATCATGATAAATTATCGTAAATATTCATGACACTTTTATGGCAAAATCCTGCAGAGAAAAATATGCAACAAAAGCACCATATAAATTATATATAATTATAGTAAAAAAATTAATTTTTTTATTATATTATAAACACTATTATTTATCATGATTATTTATTATAAATCTTTTTATAATTTTCATGAAAATTTATCGATAAATGGCAATAGTAATACTAAGTATTAAAAAAATATTAAAAAATAAGTGAAAAAATATTGAAAAAATATTGAAAAATAAGTGAAAATTCATAAGAAATTTATGAAAAATCAGATAAAAACCGTTAAAGAATAAGTGAAAATTCATAAGAAATTTATTGAAATATTTAGATAAAAGCTGTTAAAAAATCAAGGTAAAGCAATAGCTTATTAGGAAACAGCAAAACAAAGATTGCAATTAGAATCAAAAAGAATAAAGCGCCAAATTTCTTATGGTATTCCTTGTCTCTAAATGGGCTGAATGCTTTCACTCCAGAAGGTGTGAAAGAGTCTAATGCAATATGACTTGAAAGGCCAAAGAATATTGAAAATGCAAGCAAGGTCAAATTGATCTTTAAGGGAGGCAAAAATCCCAAATCAATAGCCACAATCAAAACTGCAATAGCCACTAAAAATACAGGAGCCAATTTCTTATTAAGAAACAGCAATGCCAATGCAATAATCAATATCAATAAAATCATAATGTTTCTTGAATAGTTGAAGTCCAAATCATAGGAAGACAATCCGATTCCAAAAAAGAGAAACAGTGACAGGAAAACAGTAATTAGAAATACTCCTAAAATAGAATGGGTAAATCCCCTATGGCTTGAAAGGAGGAATATGCCTCCAAGCAAAATGATTACAAGACCTAAATAATAAGGCAATCCCAGAAAATACAGAAACAAAGAAACCAATGCTCCAAGAGCTATCATTGTCAGAACATGATTCCTTTTGAACTCATGGTCAAAGTCTGGAATGTTTGCTGAGATTACCGCTAATGCAATAGCCAAAGGATCATAAAACATGAATAGAGAAAGAATAAATGCAAATATCGTATGGCCTTTATAAGAGGAAATACTAACACATCCTATTTAATTAACATACTCTATAACACTCCTTGCAAGTATGTTTATTAAATATTTTATTTTAAGCTAATA
>SUTG01000004.1 GCA_015063035.1 Methanobrevibacter olleyae | reverse complement strand
AATAAAAAAAAATAAAAAAAAAAAAAAAAAAAAAAAAAAAAATAATAAAAAATAATAAAAAATAATAAAAAATAATAAAAAATAATAAAAAATAATTAAAAATAAAAATTAAAAAAATGAAAATTAATAAAAATAATAAATGATGGGATTATAATAACTTCAAATCACCAGTGATCTTATCTAAAACATCATCTTCATCAGGCCCTAATCCTAAGACTGTAACTGTGGATTTTGGCAATTGGGTTCTTCCTGCATCAGTTACCAAATAATATGCCACTCCATTCGCTCTTGCAAGCTCCCTTAAATTATAAAGGTCCTGCAATGAAGGGGCTTTTAAAACCACTTTTGCATAGGCCTCATTTTCCCACTTTCGAATCTTTTCCTTGTCCGCCTGCTTATATGCACCTATGGCAGCATGGCAACATTGTGCAGCTATTTTTCCTTTTCCCATCTTGATGTCAGTTCTTACAATCATTACCTGTTTCATTTAAATCCCAATAAAATTAATTAAAAAAAGCATTTTTCCTAATTTTTCCATATATTATTTTTATATTAAACTCAAAATTATTTAAATTTAACCAAAAAACAACTAAAAACTATTTAACAAATGTGATTTTTCAGCATTACACAAAATTATTATAAACCATTAAAAACAAATTATAATTATTATAAATTAATTAATCAAACTTATCATATTATTATTTTAGAGGAAACGGAGATAAAATGAGTAGAATTTCTATTTTAGACAAGGACAAGTGCCAACCGAAAAAATGTAACTATGTATGCATGCACTATTGTCCTGGTGTGCGTATGGAAGAAGATACAATTGTAATTGATGAGAAGAGCAAAAAGCCCCTCATTTCAGAAGAATTATGTTCCGGATGCGGTATCTGTACCAACAGATGTCCATTTGGCGCAGTAAGCGTTATCAATTTACCTGAAGCTCTTGATGAACCTATTCATCGTTACGGCCAAAATGCATTTGAACTCTTTGGTTTGCCTACACTAAAGGATGGGACCGTTCTTGGATTGCTTGGTCAAAACGGCATAGGCAAGTCAACAATCATGAGAATATTGTCTGGAGAGCTTATACCTAACCTTGGAAACTACCAAGAGGAAGCGAGTTGGGACAAGGTTATTGAATACTACAAAGGATCAGCATTGCAAAACTACTTTAAACTGCTTCAAGCTGGAGAAATCAAGACCATCCACAAGCCACAGATGGTGGACCAGCTTTCAAAAGTGGTTCAAGGAAATGTCAAGACCTTGCTTTCAAATGTGGATGAAAGAGGCAAACTGGATGAGATTGTAGATGACCTCGACCTTAAAAACGTTTTAGAAAGGGATATGCAGAACTTAAGTGGTGGGGAACTTCAAAGAGTGGCAATAGCTGCTACAGTTCTTCGTGAAGGTGACTTCTACTACTTCGACGAACCGACTTCATGGTTGGATGTTCGCCAAAGATTGAATGCTGTAAAGGTAATCCGTTCCCTTGCTGAAGCAGGCAAATCAGTACTTGTAATTGAG
Organism: Methanobrevibacter olleyae; assembly: GCA_015063035.1. Classification (GTDB taxonomy): domain Archaea; phylum Methanobacteriota; class Methanobacteria; order Methanobacteriales; family Methanobacteriaceae; genus Methanobrevibacter; species Methanobrevibacter olleyae_A. The sequence goes on along the minus strand of SUTG01000004.1, from coordinate 82,416 downwards.
CACGACTTAGCTACATTGGATGCTATGAGTGACAATGTGCATCTTCTTTACGGTGAACCTGGAGGATATGGTGTAGTGAGTGGAAATAAAGGTGTGAGAGTAGGAATAAATGCATACATAAATGGATTCCTTCAAGAGGAAAATGTGAGAATCAGAAAACAACCAATTGAATTCAGCATCCGTCCCCCAACACCTGAAGATGATGGGGAAGTGTTGAGCGAATACAGCGACCTTAAGAAGGAATACGATGGATTCACACTTGAGGCAGAAGCCGGTAAGATTTACCATGATGAGATTGTCACTGCATTCGGTTCAAACGGTATCGGTAAGACCACATTCGCTAAGATATTGGCTGGAGTTGAAAAGGCAACTGAAGGCGACATCTTGGAAAAAGTGGATATTGCATACAAGCCACAATACATTGAATCTGACTTTGATGGAACCGCTCAGGAATTCCTTTATGCAAATGCTCCAACATACGGATCAAACATCTTCAATAGTGAAATAGGAAGACCGCTTGCTCTCGATAACTTGCTTGACAAAAAGGTCAAGAAATTAAGTGGTGGGGAACTTCAAAGACTTGCACTTGCCGTAACATTGTCACAGGATGCAGACATTTACCTTTTCGACGAACCTACTGCATTCTTGGATGTGGAGCAAAGGTTGATTGCAGCTAGAGTAATCAGAAAGATCATTGAAAGCAGAAATGCAGCATCATTGATTGTAGACCACGATATAGTGTTTATTGACTACATTTCAGATAGGGCTATGGTATTCAGTGGAGAACCTGGACTCAATGGTATCGCTTCCAAGCCAGCAGACCTTAGAACAAGCATGAACCAGTTCTTGGGAGACTTGGATATTACATTTAGAAGAGATAAGGAAACCAAACGTCCTAGAGTAAATAAATATGACTCTTACCTTGACAGAGAACAGAAAGAGCAAGGTGAGTATTACTACTTGAAAGACTAAAAAATATAGTGCAATAAAAATTATTAAAAATGAAATATCATTAACTTGGCAAGTGGTGATTTTTTTGAATAGTGTTGTTTCCATAAAAAATATATCAAAAAAATTTGATAAGAATTATGTTTTAGATGGAGTTACAATCAACATCCCTAAAGGCTCAATTTGCGGCCTTGTTGGACCAAATGGCGCAGGGAAAACAACACTTCTAAGAATCATCACATCACTGCAAAATGCAGATTCCGGCCAAGTTAATGTCAATGCTAATGTCTTTAGCGGGCTGATTGAAGAGCCTGCCTTATTTTATGAAATGAATGCAAGCCAAAACATTACTCAACAACTGATTTTATATGGGCTTGAAAATGAATTCAATCCAAATGATTTCCTTGAATATGTTGGACTTGAAGATACAAACAATAAAAAAGTGAAGCATTTTTCATTGGGGATGAAACAAAAGCTCGCAATTGCAATGATGCTTGTTGGAAATCCGGAATTAATCATTTTAGATGAACCCATGAATGGATTGGATCCAAAAGGAATCATTAGCCTTAGAAATCTGATTTTAAAATTAAATGAGGAAGGAGTGACTTTCTTAATTTCAAGCCATCTTCTTTATGAACTTGAAAAAATAGCTACTGATTTTATTTTTATTAACCATGGCGAAATCATATCCGAAATGACAAGTGAGGAATTCTCAAATGCCAATAAAGGACATATCCAATTGGAAGTCAATGATAGAGATTCATTTGAAAAGGCTATGAATGATTTAGAAATCCCCTATGTGGAAGCAGACAATTTAAAAATGAATATCTTCTCCAATTATACAATTACTGAATTGATAATCAAACTCAATGACTATGGTTGCATTGTAACAAAATGCTTTAATGTTGAAACTAGTTTAGAAGAATTTTTTATAAGGTTGATGGATGAAAATGACAAATAGAATTCTTAAAGCTGAATTGTACAAGATTTTTCATGAAAAATGGTTATATCTAGCTTGCTTTTTCATGATAATATTCTCAATCGGATTTATTCTCATGCAGAAGACAGCAATGTCATATACTGTTGGAATAAACAGGGTTGTCTTTTTGCCAATGGTAATGTATGGAATTGTAATTTCAGTATTAATCAGCGTTTTTGTATCTGAAGAATTCGATGACGGATTCATTAAAAACAAGATTATTGCCAATAATAATCGTAGAGAAATATATCTTACAGGTTTGCTGTCAAACTTGATTGCATCATTAATAGCCTATATTATTACTGCTTTATTCACTTTGATTGTTTCATATTTCATATTTTCAATAAATATCTCCATTTGGGATTATGTTTCATATTTCATATTTGGAATTTTTATAATGCTTGTCTTCGTAGGAATATTCTATTTAATTTCAATAGCTGTGGGTAAGAAATCAAAGGCAATCATCATAAATATGGGATTGGCATTCATAATGTTGATTGCGGCTTTGATCGTGAATGGAATGTTAATGGTGGATAATAATCTATTTATAGAATTCATATATAATTTAAATCCATATGGGCAAACAGCACAATTAACTTCAATGAAAAGTTTAGATATGAGAGAATCTATAAAAATTGATGCATTTCTATTTATCATTTTTACAGTATTAGGAATTAGATATTTTAATAAAAAAGATATTAATTAAATATTTTTTTAACTTTTTTTAAAGTTTTAAACTATACGAATTAATTTACATGAAATTACATGAAAAATTATAAAAAAATAGTTTAAAATTGATTAAATTAGAAAATAAGAGAAAATAAACATTAAAAAAAAAAAAAAATTATAAAAATTAATAAAAAAAGAAAAAATAGACTAAATAAAAAAATTATTTAGTTCTTAAGGCTTCAACAGCAAGCACAAATTCACGAGCAAATACCTTGACTTTTTCTGGGTCGATTGAATAGCTTACTCTTAAGTAGTTATGACCAAAGGTATTACTGGTATATGAACCTTGTCTGGTGAACACCTTTTTCTCAATCAAATAGGAAGACATGTCTTCAGGATCGATTCCCGCACCTGATAAGTCAATTCCCATCATGTTTGCACTTGATGGATAAACAGGCAGGAAGACTCCTTCACATTGGTCAACTGCTTCCTTGATTATCTTTTGATTTTCAAAAGTGGTATCTCTAACCCTATCAATCCATTGAGGTTTGGATTTCAAGGCAGCGAGAGCACCAGCCTGTGCAACCATATTTGTACCTACATCGTTGATTATAATGCTTTTTACAACATCAATGACCTCTTGGCTTGAAATGATTGCCCCTAACCTTAAACCTGCCATACCAAATATCTTGGAGAAACTGTAGCAAGTAATGGTATTATCTGGAGCATATTTTGCACATAGGGTGTGATCGTAAGCAAAGTCCCTATAGGTTACATCATGCAATAGGAATATGTCATTTTCAATAGCTATTTCAGCAAATTCCTTGATTTCCTCTTCAGTGTAAGAGCTTCCAAGCGGGTTTAATGGATCGATTAAGAGAATGACTTTAGTGTTCTCATCCATATTCTCCCTTACCAATTTTGGAGTTAACTTATAGTTGTTTTCTTCACTGTAAATCTTGACTTGCCTTACTTCTGCAGCGAATCTGCTTGCAAAATTGTCAATAATGAGATATCCTGGATCTGGTGTGATAACATTGTCCTCAGGAGATAAAACCGCATTCATGGCCAAGTATAATGATTCAGTCGCACCGGCGTTAATATATATTTTTAAATCTTCCAATTCCAAATCTTTTAAAATCAAAGATTGCAGTTCTGTAAAACCTTCTGGAGGTGGGTACTTGCAGTATTCGTCACTTCCAATGCAGTCAATCATTGCCTTATGCACATCCTCATTGTGACCAATATGCAATTCATTTGTATTTTGACCCATCCAAATCATTTCCTTATCCTTAAAAACAGCTTCAAAAAAGTGGTTTGCAGATTCATAACCATCTGGAATAATCTTAGCTGCTTTTGCATATTTCTTCTTTTGGATCATCTTATCACAAATCCTGTATCTTAATTAAAAATCTAAAAATAATTTTATAATATATACAATTTAATAGTATCAGTTTGTAAAAAAATTAAACTGGATATGTTTTCAAATAAACATACAACATTATATTATCTATTAAAAGTAACATATAAAATTATTTGTAAAAATAAGAAAAAATAGCCTAATTTTTAAAAAAAGATTGATAATTAATAAATTAGATAAAAAAAGTAATAAAGAAGTGAAAATAATAAAACATTGGAAAAATGAAAAAAATAGTTAAAAAATTATAAAAAATAGTTAAAAAATTATAAAAAAAATAGTTAAAAAATCATAAAAAATAATAATAAGTTAAAGAATATGGGAATTGTGTTATTCAATTCCATTGTTAGTAATCAAGAAATGAACAGCTAATCCCTCTCTTTTTGATTTATGTCTTTTTAAAAGAGCTATCCTTTGATTGGTTCCCTCTTCACGTTTGAGTTCAATTATGATCTTGCTTCTGTATTGAATGATTGTTCCACCAACAGGAGAGAAATCCTCTTCGCTTTCCTCATCAAATGAAGCATAGATTTGGTTTGTAACAAGAACAGCAAGGTCATGATTTATAGCAAGTGCAGAAAGCATTTGCATCTGTTTTCCTAAAAGGTGAGATTTTGTACTATCATCTTCCACTCTGAATAGTGCTACAGCGGAATCCAATATTATGAGTTCAACATCTGCACTATTGGAAGAAATCCATGATTCGATTAGTCCAAGGTCCTCTTCCTGTTCCTTGAAGGAAGTAGGTTCAAAAACAATGATGTTCTTTGCAACGGTATCAAAATCCTCTCCAGAGATTTGTCTAATCCTATCAACTGATATTCCACCTTCAGTATCGATGTAAACTACCTTTTTTCCTCTTTTAGCTACACCAATAGCGATATTTAGACAAATGTTAGTTTTACCAACACCTGGAGGACCATATACCTGTGTAATTGTCCTTTTCTCAATTCCCCCATCTAATAATTCATCTAAAGGAGAGTTAGTGGAAATCTTTTCCTGATTTGCCATATTTGATAATATTTTCATATCTTTCCCTTCATATAAATAAAATAATTTTTTAATTAAATTAATAATTTTAATGATTTAAGTTATTTTAATAATTAATAACTAATAATTTTTAAAATAATTAAAACAACCATTAATTATAATTTTACTCAGTAAACATAATATTTAATTAGATATATTTAAAGTTAATTTTTTTTAGCGATTTCAATTTACAGATTAATGCAAATGTTATAATAATATTGTAAAAATAACAAAAAGAGCATTTTATCTAAATCAGTCCCTCTAAATCCTCTTTTAGTGAATCCATATCATTGGAATCAAAACCGTTTCTAACTAGAGTTGGCTTGGAAGAACTTAAGTCAATTACAGTAGATGGCTTTGCACCTCCCAAATCACCTACATCAATAACCAAATCAATATCATTTCCAATCTGCTTTAGAATATCCTGAGGATTGGATAATGTGCATTCATTTGTAATGTTTGCACTTGTAGTTGTAATCGGAAACAGGCTTGCAAGCAATCGGGCAATTTTATAATCCGGAATCCTTACTCCAACTTTAGTGCTTGCACTGACATATGGAGAAACTATCTTTTTCTTGTTTAGAATAAAAGTAAATGGACCAGGAAGCCATTTATCGACAATAGCTCTTGAATTTTTATTTAAGTCTGCAATCAATTCCAGGCTATTTGCATCTTGAACCAATACAGACAATGGCTTTGATGAATCTCTTTTTTTAATTTCATAGATTTTCTTAACTGCATCATTGTTGAAAATATTTGCTCCTAATCCATAAACTGTATCTGTAGGATAGAGAATGATTCCTCCATTTGCCATTATCTCAATGGCTTCACCGATTAGATCCATATCAGGATTTTTAGGACTCATTTTAAATATTTTCATAAATTCACCACAATCAAAATACACAAAATTAGATTTGATACAATTTTAAACTTGTTATTTTTTAACTTAGATTTTAAACTTTACTAAGATAATCTAATTAAATATATATTAGTTAATCAATATAATAAAATTATGCTTAATAGTTTACGACCATATCTTACAAAATTTTTAGAACCTTTAGCTAGTCGATTGAATATTAATCCAAATATTGTAACTGTGATTTCTCCATTTATAGCTATCTTATCTGCAATTCTATTTGCAAGTGGCAATCTCCTTGGAGGAGCATTATTCATCTTGCTTAGCGGATTTTTAGATGTTGTTGATGGTGCAGTTGCAAGATATCATGATAAGGCAAGCCCATTTGGAGCATTCCTGGATTCCACAATGGATCGTTTTGCAGATGCAATCATATTCATTGGAATAATATTTGGAGGATATTGCCACTGGTTTGTTGGTGTTTTAGCTATTCACTCAGCAATCACAGTCAGTTATGTAAGGGCAAGAGCTGAATCTCAAGGGGTTGAATGCAATATAGGAATAGCTGAACGTGCAGTCAGAATGATAATCTTGATGTTAGGTGCAGTGATTGGATCAGTATTCAATTCAAATAGCATATTTACATACTTCATTTACATACTTGTAATCCTTTCATACTTTACAGTTGGACAAAGAATCTTCCATGTATGGAAAGAATTGAATGGACCTAAAAGATATAGGCAAAAAAGATTAAGATAAAATTTAATGATGTGAAATTTTAAAATTGTTCGGAGCATATGAAATGAAAGATTTGGAAAGTGAAGAAAAAATTGCAATCGATATAGCAAAACTTGAGAGAAACTTGAAACAGGTTGAAGACATAAAGTTCGAAGGAAAAGAAAAGGAAGTTTACGATAGGGCAATCGATTACTGGAATGATTCAAAATATTACCTAGAGAAAAAAGACACAAGAACCGCTTTTGGTTGCATTGAATATAGCCACGGTTTACTCGATGCACTAAGAATGATTCATAGATTAATTTAAATAATTATTCGATCAATTAAATGATGGTTTTATATCGTAAACTATAAAATAATTAAACTTTATGTCTAAAATATTTATCGGATTGGAATTGTTAAAATTTGAATGGTTTTTTGATTAAAATCTTTGAAAATTTCGAACAAATGATAAAAAATTATTCATATTTATACAAACTATTTGATAGAATAAAAACTAAAAATTTAAATACTTTCAATAATAAATATTTATTCAACTTAATAAGAACAATTTTTAATTTTAAGAATTGCAAACTTAACAATGAAAATTTTCAAAATAAATTTAAAGAATATTTGGATTAAAAATGGGAGATGTCATTATGACAGATATTGATGTTACTGAAATTAGAATTATCTTGGAAGACCTTACTGAAGAACAATTAATTAATATCTTGGAAAAAAACGGTTACACTAATAAAGGTAAAAAAAATGTATTGATTAGAGAGATCATGACTAAGATTTCTCATGATATTGTTATCCAAGAATTAGATGAACTTGGTGTCATCTAATATCAACTTTACCTTTCAATATTCTTTTTTTAAAAAATATGCCTTAAAAAAAGAATTTTCTCTTTTTAAAAAAAAAGCGTAATTTAAGAAATTTTTCTTTTTCCTTATTTTAAAACAGCAAAAAATCAAATATGATCATTCCTGATTTAAAAACTCTTCGAAGAACAAATTGCCTTCAGGAGTTTTTTTTATTTTGATATACTTTTCACGGATGAATTCAAGCAAGAAATCCCCTTTGGGAGTTATTTCATAAATTTTTATTTCCTTTTTATCGTTAATTTCAAAACTATGCTTAATCAAATCCTCATCTTCCATTTTAGATAAAATCGGATAGATTTTGCTTGGATTGCTTTTATTCAATGACCCTTCATTAATCAAGCTATCGAAAAAATTATCCATTTCCTTCATTATAGCATAACCATGAATTTTAGGATTGTGTTTTATTATCCACAAAATCAAAAAACGATAGATCCCATTTACCGTATATTGCAAAACTTTATTCTCTTTATAATAATTAATATACTCCCATTTTAATGATTCGCTTAAGTCTGCCATAATATCCCAAAAAAGAAAAATATAAAAAAAATAAATTAAATAAAAAAATTAAAAAAGTTTACTTTGAAGAAAAAATAAAAAAAGAATTTAAATTATTTACTGCTTAAATACCATACTTTGACTTTTACTAAAGTGTATTTCTTAGAGAAATCTTTGTCAGGTAAATCCCAACGTCCGTCATCAAATTCAGCTGAGTCAGTCTTTTTAATGATTTTACCAGTTTTCTTATTTTTTAAATAGAATACCGCTTTAACGACTTTAGTATATTTAGGTGTTTTTTTATAAACAACTTTCGCTTCCTTTTCATCCTCATCATTATAGATTTTTACACCAAGAACATCCTTATTCTTCAATACCTTTTTGACTTTAGGCTTGACTATTGCATAATGTTTCTTGCCAATGAAGATTTTAGAAGTTTTTGAAATTTTATACTTGCTATCTGCAGAACTGATAACTACTTTATGATTACCTAATTTTAAAGATTTGGTGTTAAATTTAGCAATGCCTTTAGAATTAGTATTTACAGTATATGACTTATATTTGGATCCTGTGTATATTTTTAATTTAATTTTAATATTCTTAACAACATGCCCATTCTTATCTTTAACTTTAACCTTAAAGTATTTGGACTTTTTATATTCATTTGCAACTTGATCTGCAGAAACTTTTGTATCTACTTTCTTAACTGTTGTACTGGTAGTTGTTTTAGGACTATCAGTAGTGGTAGAAGTGTTAGTAGAAGCAGTGGAAGTATTAGATGGAGCATCATTTACATCCGCAACATCATCTGCAGCTATAGCGCCAATGCTTATTATTAAAGTCAAGAATAACAATATCACTATTGAAAAAGCCTTTAACTTCATAGTTTCACCTCACTTAATAAAATAGCTATTGCTCCAAAGAGAATTAAGATTTAAAGCCCGTACTAAATTAATAAGTATGTTATATTATATGAAAAATATTATATAAACTAGTATTATAAATTTTGATATAATGACAAAAATGTAAAATATTAAAAAAAATTATAAATTTGTTTAAAATAAATATCAAAATTTTAAAGAAAAACTAAAAAAATATTTAAATAATCTATCAAATAAACCTTTAAATATGATTTTAAAAACAGAACGACTAGTCCTAAGGCCATGGAAGGAAAGTGATGCAGAATGCCTATACCATTTTGCAAAGAATCCTAAGATTGGGCCTATTGCAGGATGGCCACCTCACAAAAGTGTTGAAGAAAGCCTTGAAATCATAAAAACTGTTTTTTCTAAAAGGGAAACTTATGCAATAACAATTGATGATGATGCAATAGGTTGTGTAGGGCTTTTATTCTATCCAGACACCAATCACTACTGGGGCAACGATGGAGTTGAATTAGGCTATTGGATTGGAGAGGAATATTGGGGTCAAGGATTAGTTGCTGAAGCATGTGAGGAACTAATAAAACATGCCTTTGAAGATTTGAAAATTAGAAAGATTCATGCCAGTTGCAGATATGAAAACCAACAATCCAAAAGAGTCTTAGAAAAATTGGGATTTAAATATTACTGTGATATGAAAAATACAGATTTAAATGGAAAAGAAACCCGTGAAATGTCCATGTTTTTAGAAAAAGAGTAAAAAATTGGTATTCCTTTAGAATGATAGCAGCAAAAAAATATAAAGATAGAAAATAAAAGATAGAAAATAAAAAAGTTAAAAGATCCTATGAAGCTATAAGTAATGCAGAAATGGCCCATATGAATATGGAAAGCCCTATAATTATCTTTCCATGCTTTTTGGCATTATCTTCAGCACGGGTATACAAATAGACCCCAAAGATCAATCCAAATAAAGGAATTAAGATAGCACACAAATAACCTAAAATCTTAGAAAAAGTATAGGAGTTCTCAGATTGAACATTAGGAATGGAATTTGGAGTTGCTTGTGTATTGGAATTTGAATTTGGATTTGAATTTACTTCAGCACCCACATTTGTGAAATCATAGCCACAATTATGACAGAATTTACTGCCTTCCTTTTTTTCAGCACCACAGCTTGGACAAAAAGTCATAATTTTCCCCCTACAATAAATTGTTTTAATGTAATAAAACTAATAAAAATTAAATAAAAAAAGAAAAGAGATAGATGATTTATTCATCATCCATGTCTTCGAATCTAGGTTCTAATTTTTCCATTACGCCAGGTAAAGAAGTGTATTCCATTTCTTCAGCTGGTAATCTGTGTGGTTCGAATGGACCATGTCTTCTGATGTAGGAAGCAATGTTTGCAGATTGTCTTCTGGTTTCATCAAATGCAGGGTCATCGAATAAGTCTACAGGACCAATCAATTTAGCATCGGTTACTTGGAAACCTAAACCTACAACTCTAGGAGGTCCGTCGAATCTGATTGGGTTAGCTTCTTCTTGGCTGGTTGGCATCATAGGACCGTTGTGGGATCCTCTCATCCATCCACTTACCATGTGTGGGAATGCAAATGGATCTACACATTCACCGTTTGCAGGGAAACCGGATTGAGCTCTTACAATAGCTACAGGGTCGTCTTTACCTACATATTCACCAGCTAACATGTTCAATTTGTCAGTACTTACTGCAGCTGCGATTTCGCCGTTTTTCTTGAATACTCTTTTAATTACGTATCTGCCGGTAGAACCGATTAATGCAAGTAAGTCGTACATTTCTTCAGGACAATCCAAGATAACTTTTTTGTGTTCCATTACATCGAAGACTTCAAAACTGAATCCATCATGTAAGCTTGGGTCAATTACAAGACCTGCAGTGTTGAATGGATCTGCAAAGATTCTGAAAATTGGTAAGTTGAATGCACCTGGTTCGGTTTTGTCCATACAGTAAACGATTACAGGGTCACTTCCTCTTTCTTTGAATTCCATTTCTGCACAACCTGGACCCATACCTTTTACGTTTCCAGAGAAAGTGTCAGTCAATAAGTCTTGACCTGCACCGTATAATTTTAAGTCTCTTGCAATTTCAGTTGCTTGAAGGAAAGCATCGTATGCAGTTTTGTGAACTTCTTCGTTTAATTCACCGTTTCTGTGAGTCATGATCAAATCAATGTCGTCACCACAACGGGTAATATAATAATCTTCAAGAATGCCAGTTTCTAAAGCACCAGCTAATACTTCATCACATTTCTCCATTAAGGCTGGATGAGATACACAGTGTCCAGAAACACTTCCAATATCAGCTTTGATTACACTAACAGTAGTTTTCATCTTAAAACACCTCAGTAATAAAAATTTACTATTCACACACTTTAGTCAATAGCAGTACATATTTAGCTTTAATTCATAATATAAGAACAATAATTAACTATTATAGCAATTAACTATTAAAAAATAATTATTCATTAATAACTAATCGTTATAATAATTAATTACCTGAATTAATAGCTAATATAAAATAATTAAATTATTAATCAAACTAAATACTTTCAAATAACTGGAAATTGAAAACAATTTCTTAAGTTATTTAATATACATTATTATTTTTGATTTATATTATATATAATAATTATGATTTAAAAAAGAGAAAATGTGAAATTAATACCTATTGCCGTAATAGGAAATTGCCCATAGTGTAATTATTGAAACCAAACAGGCAATCACAATAGCCAATGGATAAATGAAATAACCAATGATCATACCAATCACAACAAGTACAATTGTTGTCATGAATGGCTTATTGTCTGCTAATGCCAATTGCAATGCAATATTTGCCTTATCTGAATTTTTCAAGGCATTTGCAGTGATAATTGATAAAGCAGCTACAACAATAAAATTCAAACCATACAAGAAGCAAGGAACAAAGGAATTGGAATTTTCAGCAACAAAAGTTGTTAAATAAGGAATCAATGATAAAAAGAACAATGCAACCCCAATTGACCAAATAACCTTGTGATTTACTTTATTCACTATGCTAAAAAGGTTATTGTTATAATTCCAAAAGTTAAAGCAAACTATGAAACTTACAGCATAAACAATAAACTCCAGTTTGATATCCAAGAAGGCATCCCATGATCCGTTTGCTACCATAGGAATCTCAAGCACAATTATTGTGATTATAATCGCAATGATTGCATCAATGAAAGCTTCAAACCTATCAGTGCTGCCATTATCCGGCCTTCTAAGTCTTGAAAATATTAGCCAACATATAACGGAAAGCAACACAGAAATATAGATTCCGGGAGTGTAGACTGTATAAGTGATTATGAATCCCAAAAGCATGATTGCAATTGGAATATACTTATAAACACTTCTAAAATTAGCTTGACATAACCCGCAACTATACGGATTTGCCCTATATACTGCATAGATTGAAATGATATACAAAATGTCTATTGCAATGAAAAGAACCCCAAACATAGTTTGAGCCGCAACAGAATTTAGATTCAAAGCAACCCATGTTGCAAAATAAGGGAGAATACTTATTGCAAATATCTGAAGAGCATAAATGAATAAGACTCTATTATCTATCTCCTCCACGACCTGAAACAGATTATGATTATCATACCAGATGATGAAAATCACTAAAAAACAGATAGCATAAGTGATGAACCTTGCATTCAATGCTAAAAAAGCACCAAATGTAGGGGATGCCGGTTGAGTTAATTTCAACACAAGAACTGTTATGATAATTGCTAGAATCGCATCAAAAAATGTTTCAAACCTATTTGTATTCATGAATATACCTTTGTATTTCTTAATAAATAAACTCCACTGATAAAACTCCAAATAATCAAAGTGTAAACGGATAATCTTTCAAATACAGGCATGTAAAGGCTCCCCATATTAAAGAACATTATCCAAAATGCGATTAAACCAATGATACCTAAGACTAAAGTAATTTTTTGATAAGATTCAAACTTATCCATAGATCTTGAAATGATAATGAGCAATATGTTACCACCAAGAATTGCCATAATAGCACCTAAGCTATGATAACCATCAGTTACTGGATTTCCTGCATGGATTAAAGCTACAATTATCACTCCAATAGCTGCAATAAGTGTTAAAATATAAAAAACAGCTTTGTTTTTTATTATAAAATCTTTGAATTTATAAAAATTGCAGAATATGAAAGTCAATCCAATTATAATGAATGCGGAATTCATTAAAAAGGATAAAGGAGAGTTTATATTAGGGATACCTAGTTCCGAAATTGTATGGAAAAGGTATGTACTTACCAAAGTGTCATTAAATGAAAATGCACTGATTGCTTCTGCTACCAAATAGTATAAGCTTCCTAAAATAAAAACGATTCCTGCAATTTTAGATTTCATTTTTTTATCTCCAAAACATATTGTAAAAATTAAACATTGAACAATTAAAATTCTATAGTTTCAAATGCTTTTTCAAGTGCAGCATCTTGATTCATATCCTCTTTTACCTTCTTTACCAATTCCAAATCAGCTTTTGTTTCAGGATATTTTGGAACTGCCTTACATCCCCCATCATCCATTTTAGAGATTTCAAAGGTCCCAATCTTTTCAGCAATTCTTGTAATCTCCACCTTATCAAGACCAATAAGTGGACTTAAAACAGGAACATCAAGATCCTCTCTTGTAGCAAGGATGTTTGGGAGGGTTTGAGAAGCCACTTGACCTAAACTGCTTCCATCAATTACCGCTTCAGCATGCATTTTCTTGGCAAGTTTTCCTGCAAGCTTATACATTCCTGATTTACATAATACACAAGTCATCTTATCTGGAGCATCTGATTTGCAGGTGGAGAGATAATCTCCATATTTGACTACCCTTCTCTTTATAGGGGCACCACTTGCATAAAGATTTAACTGATCTATCAAATCATTGAAGTTCTTAAGTGCCTCTGGGGTTGTATAAGGGTCATTATCACAGAATAATGCAATTACTTGACAGCCTCTTTTCATCATTAAATAGGTAGCTACAGGAGAATCTATACCGCTTGAAACAAGTGCAACAACCTTTCCTTGAGTTCCAAGAGGCAATCCTCCAGGACCTGGAATTTTCTCATGAAAAATATAAGTGTCATTATCCCTTACTTCAAGATAGATAGTTAGTTCAGGATTTGTCAAATCAACAGGAGATGAATATTTTTTCACTACTACTGCACCTGCAAATGCTGCCATTTCCTGTGATGAGAATTCATGATTTCCCACTCTTCTGCAACTGATTGCAAATTTAGTATTTTCATCTAAAAGCCCTTCATCATGGAGCTTTTCTGCATATAAAGAAACGGATTCTTCTATATCCTCAAAAGTGGATTTTGTTGTAACAACTGGAGAGTAAGATACAATACCAAATATTCTCTCAAGCTTTTCAATTGCATCATTAAAATCCTTTGGAGAAATATATATTCTTGCTTGTCTTACTTTAACTTCTGCATCAATTGATGCTCTTATATTATTTGCTAAACGATTTTCAAATCTTTTTCTAACCCCGTCACTTTTTAAAGCCAATTCACCATAACGGGCAATGATTAAATCATGTTTCATAAAATACCTCAATAATTAAAAATTTCATAAAATACACTGAAATAAAGAATAATTCGTAAAATATGATAGATTAGTCAATAAAATATTTTCTCTTATTATATCTTTATCTTTCTATATATTTAATTTATAGTTTATAAATATAACGATTGTTATAAAAATAATCAAAAAAATAAAATAAAAAATAATTAAAGAATTAATTAATTTTTATTTAAAAGTTCAATAGCTAAATCTAAAGCTTCTGGCATTTTATCAGCATTTGGACCAGCCCCTTGAGCTAAGTTAGGACGGCCACCACCGCCACCTCCAAGCAATGAAGCTGCTTCCTTAATGATGCCATTAACTTGAATTCCGCAGTCCTTAGTAGCTGCTCCAACAATCTTACCTTCATTGTTACCGATGAAGACAACATCTGCCTTATCATTGTCAGTGAAATCAGTAGCAATCTTTTGAAGCTCTTTGATATCTCCATCAATGATTTCCTTTAGAACTTTCAATCCATTGATTTCGATTGCATTATCCGCTAAGGTGCTGACTTTCAAGTTAGCAATTTCCTTTTGCAATTTAGCGATTTCATTCTTTTGAGCTTTCCATTCGCTAAAGAATCTGTCACAGGTCTTAGGCAATTGTTCGTTAGTGACACTGAATATGCCTGCACTTTCCCTTAGGATTTCCTTATCATCTTGGATTGAATCAATAGCTGCAAGTCCTGCTGAGAAATCAATTCTCTCTACACCATCTTGAACCCTTTCAGTCTTATTGATCTTGATTGGACCCACTTCACCGGTTCTGTCAAGGTGAGTACCTGCACAGGCCTGTACATCAATTCCAGGAATCCTTACAACTCTGATTTGAGATCCAGGAACTACTCCACCTTGGTATAATGTGAATCCATATTCCTTCTCTGCATCATCACGGCTTAACCAATTGATATCCAAATCAATATTCATCATCACATATTCATTTGCCAATTTTTCAATCTCATTAAGCTCTTCCTGTGTGATACGTTTGTAATGGGATAAGTCTATACGGGAACGGGCAAGGCCTTTTTGTGCACCTGCTTGCCAAATGTGTTGGCCTAAAACTTTTCTTGCAGCTGCAATTACCAAGTGAGTACCTGTGTGATGTCTTGCTAAAGTTATTCTTCTGTTCCAGTTGATAGCCATATGGACCTCAGTTCCAATATATCCTTTAAGATCAGCAAGTAGACTTTCATTATCACTGTCTTTAGGAACAGCAATGTGATGCAAGACTATGTTATTCAATTTTTCAGCATAAGTGACTTCATAGATTTTTCCATCAATGGACATTATACCAATATCTGATGGTTGACCTCCTCCTTCAGGGTAGAAGATTGTCCTATCAAGGATAACATTAACTGTATCCCCTTTTTCAATGACTTCAATGATCTTGCCGTCAGATTCCTTTTGATAAATGTCCTTGTAGAAGTCAAGTTCAGTTTCAGGAACATCGATATCCAAAGTCTCTTTTTTAGCAACCTTATCCTCTTCGTGCATATCTGCAACAATTGTGAAGAAGTTATCTGGTACAAAGACTTCAAAGTCCTTATCTCCGCTTGCCATTTCTTCAACGGTTTCAGGAGGCATACCTTGAGCATCGTATAAGTCTATTAATGTTTCTAAAGGCATGGAAGTTTTTCCTTCTTTCTTAAGACGTTTAATGGTTCTTTTAACAGTCTTTTTACCTTTTTCAATGGTTTTAGCATATCTTTCCTCTTCAAGATTGATAATATTCATGATGTGCTCTTGAGATTCATCGATTTCAGGATAGAATTTTCTTAAGAAATCCAATTGAATTTCCATTATATCAGATAATGATTCCTCCATCTTCAACTCTTTCATGAAACGGATGGTTCTTCTTAAGACAAGTCTTGCAAGATAACCTTCCTTTACATTTGATGGAATGATTCCATCAGCTAACATGAAGGCCAAACATCTTGTATGGTCTGCAATGATATAAATAGCTTCCATAGGTTCTGCATTCTTCAAGTATTCCTCAAGAGTAATGTCTAAGCTGTCTGCTACCTGTTGACGGAGCTCTCTGATATCACCGATATCCTCAATATCCATCATACCTGCAATCTCTGCATTTCTAGCCAATATGTCCTCATTGACTTCAACATTGGTTATTTCCTTAAGCTTGTCCACTACAGGAGCAAAACATGCATCATAAGCAGTCGGAGTTCCTTGTGAAATCCATGCAATTCTCTCTAAACCGTAACCGGTATCAACAACCTTAATTGGAATCTCTTCCCTTTCACCGTTTTCAAGGGTTTTGTATTGCATGAAAACAAGTGTAGCAAGCTCTACACCACGACAGCACACTTCATAACATGGACCTTCGTTACCTCCCCCTTTCCACCAGGATTTGATGAAGGTGATCTCTTCAGTATTGATTCCAATTGACTTGAAGAACTCGTGACAAAGGCGAATTGTTTCATCTTCCCAGTAGATGAAATTATCCGGCTTATTGATTACAGTATGTGAACCCATGGTAAAGCAAGTCATATGTCTTCCGGTTCTCCCTACATTATCTACATCGTTAAGGCGTATGGAAGGCTGTTCAACTTCAAGAGGATTGGCTGGAGGTTCAACTAAACCGGAGGTGATCCATGGTTGGAAACAGAATATTGAAGCTCCCACTAAAAATACGTCATCTCTCCATCTTTTAGCCAAAGTTGGATAACGAGGTATAGGTTCGTGGCCCTCATCTTTTAAGAAATTTCTAAAAGTTTCCTGAATTTCATATAAATCATATGGCTTGTCAGTTGCAGGATTTCCGATAAATCCATATTCATCACATGGAGCATCCCCACAAGTGTCTCTATCAACTTGAGAGTAAAACTCATTGCCACATGTTTTACATATTTGTTTTTTATATCCTAAATCTTCGAATATTTTAAGCATAATAATCAGTTTTAATAGTTGTTTTTAAAAAATATTTTTCTGTTTTGATAAGTAAATTGCATTAATAATTGTATTAGTTTAATAAATAGTTGAATATTTATTTCATAATGAAATTATATATGTTTTTAATCTATTAAATAGTTTGTATAAAAATATAAAATTAAATATGAAATTGTTAAAAAAAGAAAATTAAATATGAATTATTAAAAAAATAAAAAATAATTAAAAAGAAGTTAATGAAAAATTAAAAAAAGTAAATAAAAAACATATTCAAAAACAAAACATGGAAAAAATTAAAAAAAATTAAAAAAGAAAGAAAAATAAATTAATAAAAAATTAATTAATAAAAAATAAATTAATAAAAAATTAATTAATAAATTCCAAGATTGCCTTTTCAGTTTGGTCTCTTTGATTTTCTGGAGAGATAGTTGCTATCCCATCACCAGATTGATTGCCATAGGACCCAAATTGAGCATGATTTCCACCATTGATTACATATTCTGTTAGATTTTGGCCCATTAATCTTTTGGATTCATCATATGTTTCCTTATTCAATGTTTCATCATTGGAGCCATAGATTGACAGAACAGGCATATTTCCCAAATCTTCTACAGGATAAGCTGCAAGAAGTATCAAACCATTGATTTCATCTTTATGTGTAACTGCATAGGAAGAAGCCATTACTCCACCTAAGGAATGTCCAGAAAGGTACCATCCATCATAAGAATAATTGCCTCCATCTATGATTGAATCGGCGCTGTTACTACCTAAGAATGCTAAATTACCAGGCATTTCCACTATAAAGCAATCCACCCCATCATTCGCCAAATCCATAAACAAAGGAAGATAAGATATGTATTCGATTTTAGCACCTGGATAAAAGATCAATGCCTTATCATCTCCAGGGCCATCCAAAAACAATCCCTTTTCCACTTTTTCAACCGATACATTCTCTGTTCCATTTAAGTAGGCATTTACACTTGGGTCTGCATGAGAATAATTATTTACATACCATATGCTAAAACATCCAAGAAATATGATTGAAGCTAGGATAATATACAATGCTATTTTAATTTTTTTATTCATATGAATCGGTTCTTAAAATAATCTAAATAAAAACATGACTGTGCAAATAATTCCAATTAGCATTATTGCCAATTGGATGTATGCATGCTTTCTAATATTAGAATCCTTGCTATTCAACATGAATCCTGGGAAAAATAGTCCAATGAATCCGACAAATCCATATGACCCAAGGAAGAAACTGAGAATAAAGCTTCCCCAACCGAATAGAACAGCTATTATATAGCCTATTATAATCAGCTTTTTGCTGTCTAAAGATGGAAAATCATCTAAATTATTCAACTCATCAGTTAAGTCATCAATTGATTCTGTAAAGTTCAAAGGACTTCCACAATCATGACAAAACTTATAATCATCCGGATTCTCGCATCCGCAAATTGGACATTTCATATTTTTCCTCTAAACTCAATTAAAATGTTTGTTTTCCGCTATTTGTATTCAAATAGATTTCTTTTGTATCTAAAACATTTCCGTCATTGTCATATAAAGTAATATACGCATCATCAGGGTAGTAATCCAATGCACTTGCACTTGCAACTTTTACATAACCGTCACTGCTTACGGTTTTAGGAACAACTTTTCCTTGATTCAATGCATATCCATTATAACTGTACAATACGCTTATTTTCACTTTTTCTCCAGCATGCTCAGATCCTACATAAACAGTACAATATGTCTTATCTGACGCCGAACTTCCTGTTGAGAAGCTACCGCTTTGGATAGTTGGATAAGACTCTTGAGTAGCTTGAGTGCTTGTTTCCATATCAGAAGCATTATCAACAGACCCTGAATTCAATGATGCGGAATCTGAAAGAGCATCAGAATCATCATTGGCATTGCTGTTTGAAAACATTACCATAGCACCTGCAATTAAAAGTGCACAGATAACAATGGTTAAACAGATTATTATTAAGTTTTTATTATCTGATTTGGAATTTGAATTATTGTTGGAACTTAAATTTGAATTGCCGTTTACCTTTTCAGATGGATCAATTCCAGTATTTACATAATTGTCTTTTATTGGACGATTTGCACCTAATGCCTGACCGCATTGCTTACAGAACTTTGCGGAATCTGCATTTTCAGCCCCACAATTTGGACAAAATACCACAATTACACCTCCCTATTTACTAAGTAATACTTTATTAAAATAAGCATATATAGATTTTGAAAAATAGCTCTTCGAAAATAGTTAAAATTGAGGGAATGAGAAATAATGAAAAAAGAATAATAAAAAAAGAATAATAAAAAAGAATAATAAAAAAGAATAATAAAAAAGAATATTAAAAAAAATATTAAAAAAATAATAGAAAAAGATAATAGAAAAAAATAATAAAAAGAAAAAATACATGAAAATTAGACAAAAATAGGAAAAGAGGAAATGAATTTTAAAATCTATTTCCTTTTAACAACTATTTTTCCTTTTAAATTAGTGCTGAAATACTTGTAAGCAGAACAGATCTTAACATTATGTGTTCCAACAGATAATTTTTTTGTAGACCATTTAATTATCCCTTTGGAGTTGGATTTTAAAGTGTAAGTTTTCCATGTTTTCTTATTTATTTTTACTTTAAATTTAATTTTAAAGCTTTTTAATGGTTTTTTAGTATAATAGTTAGTTAAAGTAATTTTATAATACTTCTTAGCTCCTTTTTTAACAACTAAAGTTTTGTAGTAAGCAAATTTAATCTTTAAATCAGACCCTAATTTAAACTTGGCACTGCTAGCTTTATAAGCTCCAACACCTTTATAATTCACTTTGACAGTATAAATGCCTACAAAAGGAGAAGTGATGGTTTTTGATGCCTTACCATTCTTTACATCAACAGTGTATGATTTTCCATTGACAGTGAAGGTAACCTTGCCTCCAGTGACCAAAAGACCATCCTCATCATAAACTTTAGCGACAAGAGTAACCTTTTTACCCATTTTGCCTATAATGTTGCTAACTAAGATTTGTGTTGGGTTAACAGCTTTCTTTATTTGGGTTAAAAAGGTAGTGCCAACTAGATAGTTATAATTTTCATCATAAAAATCAGCACCACATAGCCAATTTGTTGCAGAAGTCTTGGGAATTGAAGGCAATTTGGTTTTTAAAACTGCTTGACCATTTTCAACTGGAACAAGTTCCCCAATATCATTACCATCATCATCCCATAAGCTAAATAACACATAACCAAATTCTACAGGGGTATCATAATTTTTTACATTGGCTATTATTGTTACATTTGTATTTTCAGTAGCGGAAATATTTTTTACAGAAATTGAATAATTGACATCAGCCACTGCTTTAAGATTATCGGAGCCATCATTAATGTTAGAGTCAGTTAAGAAAACATTGTTTTCAACAACATTACCATTACAATCCCCTACATAGGATATTGCTTCACCATTTTGGCCAATAGCCTCCGAATGATGAACAGCATTAACATCATTTTCAGAAGTGATTACATTGCCTGAAACAGGATATGGCTCAGAATGCCCATCATCAACAGCAGAGGGATTAGACTTAGTCTCCACTCCTGAAACTTGATAATCTACCCCATCAGACACAGAATCTGATGATTCCAACTCCTCAGCACACACAAGAGCTGAAGAAATTAATAAAATAAAAAATAATGAAAAGATTAGGGCAACCTTTTTTAAATTTAATTTCATAATTTTACCTCATTTCTTATTAATTTTAAATATATAAATAATTTTATATATACCTTTACTTTGTAATTTTAAAAAAAAGAATTGAAAAATAGCTATACAAAAATAGTTAAAATTGAGAAATAATGGAAAATTAGATATTTTCAAAAAATAGGAAAGATCAGATTGATTGTTTAAAAAAGTTTGAAAAAATACGAACATTAAAAATTGTTTAAAAAAAAGAAAAAATAAAGGATAGAAAAGAATCTATCCGAATAAAGCACCTAAACCAGCGGTTGCTGCTGCAGCTGCTTGTTCTTCGTCTTCTTCTTCTTCCTCTTCTTCTTCCTCTTCTTCTGCTGCTGCTTCAGCTGCAGGAGCTGCTGCAGGAGCTGCTGCCATAGCGGTAGTTTCCATAGCTTCTTCAATATCAACATCTTCTAATGCTGCGATTAAAGCTTTTACTCTGGATTCATCTACATCATCGCCAGCTGCTTCTAAGATTTTAGTTACATTTTCTTCATTAATATCTTGTTCTGTGGTGTGCAAAATCATTGCCGCATAAATATATTCCATGTTATCACCGTTTTTTGTTATAATAATTTATTTTTTAAAAATCCAATACATATTATTTTTTTATATTGAATCTTGTGTTTTAAATTAAAAAGTATAAATTTTAAATTTTATCTAACCGAACAAAGCACCTAATCCAAGTGCTGCAGTTTCTTCACTTTTATCTTCTTCTTCCTCAGGCTCTTCTTCCTCTTCTTCTGCTGCTTCTTCAACGACAGGAGCTGCTGCTACTGCAACATTTGCTAATTTATTAGCAATTTCTTCATCGATAGCGTCAGAAGATAATTCACCAGCTAATGCTAACATCTTAGCGTTTGCAAGTGCAATTAACATATCAGAAGTTTTGTCTGTAGGAATAGCCGCTTCAATAGCAACATTGTATGCTTTGGTATGAGCAGTACTGATAATAGTTGAAATAGTTTGGCTAGTTGGGAAAGCACTAAATACAGATAAGTTAAATGCTTTAGTAAATGCAGTTTGAATATCTGCAATAGTTTCTTCTTCATCAATAGCTAATACGTCTGCTTTAAAGATAGAGCCTTCTTCATATACAGCCTTAAGATCCATACCTACTTCCATAGGTTTGATATCCATTCTGGTTAAAGCAGCTGCTACTTGTTTAGAAACTTCTTCTCCAGCTTTTACTACAACAGTATCTTTAGAAACTACAATTTTTCCTTTGTCGATTTTAGCAGGTACACCTATTTGTTGTAAGTCACCAAGGAACGGACCTGGTGGGAATCCAGTGTCTCCAGCAGGTACAACAATATCATCAGGAGCAGTTGCGCCAGCTTTTGCAGGAGCAGATGTTTTACTGTCTTCTAATATTTTGTACAATCTGAAAGGATTCATGTCAGTACATACAAGTGCAGGTTGACCTTCCATAAAATCAGAAAGCCCAGTAATGTTAGCTTTCTCATTATCACAATCTTCTAAAGCTAATTTCATAAGGTTAATTTTAGATAATCTGATAGTTGCTTTTCCTGCAAGAGTTTTTCTCATTTCTTGCAATTGTCTAGCAGGAATGTTTAATAAGTTAACAACACCTACAACTTCTGCAGATTCAATTAATCCTTTAAGTTCATTAACTTCTTCTTTTTTCCATTCAGCAACGTGAGCCATCTTAGATCACCCTCACTACTGAACCCATTGTCGCTTTAATATACATGGATTTTATTTGGTTTCTTCCTTTTTCTAAATTGCGGTCTAATACTGCAAGAACAGCTTCAATATTTTCAGCTAACTTCTCGTCATCCATATCTTGAGTTCCAACTAAGATTTGAATAGAAGGTTGTTGTTTAACCCCTACTTTAATGGTAGCTTGAGTTCTTTCAAGCAATGGTTCAATTCTTGCACTAGCTGGCACTGGTTTAGGCATTTTGTTACGAGGTCCTAAAATACGACCTAAGAATCTACCTACAAGTGGCATCATATCTGCTTGTGCAATAAATGAATCGACAGAATTGACTACTTTTTTAGCAGCTTTAATGTCTTTACCAAATTCTTGTAAATCTTCTTTGGAAATCACGACATCTACACCAGCATTTTTAGCAGCAAGAGCTAATTCCCCATCAGCGATGACTCCGATTTTAATCTCTTTGCCACGGCCATTAGGAAGAGCTACTTCTTCGCTAAATCTGTTTTCTGGTTTTCTGACATCTAAATCCTTGAGGTTAATGATAACATCAATGGATTGAGTGAAGTTTCTCGGCTTAGCTTGTTCTTTTGCCTCCTTCACCGCATCAATAATCTCTTGTGTCATATATATCCTCCATGAACTTTGTTCATTTGGAATTTTTACGAGAAATCTTCAAATTAAATAAAATCTTTTAAAAGCATTTATAAAATCTTTAGATTCCTTTTAATATATCAATTGAAACCACATTATCCTAGAACAAGTAAGACAATGCAATTCCAATATCATTTACATTTAAGTGAATAAATATTATCTATTTATCATAATTAGCTGTTGATATTAAATTAAGAAGATAGATTAAGAAAGTTATAAACATAAATTTTAATAATCTAATTTATAATTAAATTCAATCATGCAAATTAATCACTTAAATAAATAATATATTAAGCATAAATTTTTAATTAAATTTTAAGCATTAGTAAGTATCTTAGGAGAATAGTTAATCTATTCTACTAAAATATCATCGTACTCTCCAGCATCAACTGCTTTTTGAGCATCTCTAGGATCTTTACCATCAACGGTAATGCCCATACTTACACAAGTACCCATAATTTCTTTGGTTGCCGCCTTGTAATCATTTGCAAGTAATGAATCGAATTTCATTCTTGCAATCTTGAATGCTTGCTCTACAGATAAATCTGCTGCAACTTCAGCACCAGGCTCATGAGCACCTTTTTCAATGCTAAGTTCATCCATAATAAGTGCAGTTGTTGGAGGGGTACCAATTTCGATTTCAAATTCTTTGGTGCTGCTGTCAATAGTGATTATGACAGGCACTTTCATACCAGCGAAATCAGCACTTTTCTTATTGATCTCTTCAACTACTTGCATCATATTAACACCGAAAGGTCCAATTGCAGGGCCTAATGGTGGTCCAGGAGTAGCTGTTCCACCTTCGAGAAGAACTTCAACTGTATCTTTAGCCATTAGTCAGCCTCCTTTTTAATAATTCTAATTTGATCAGCTTTAACAGTAACAGGAATAGGAACTGCTGCTTCAATTAACTCGAGAACTACTTCTTCACGAGATTCATCTAAACGAACAACTTTAGATTTTTCACCTTTGAAAGGACCTGAAACAAGTTCAACAATACTTCCTTTTTGTATTGAAGAAATGATAGGTTGTGGTTTCAAGAATTTTTTAACTTCTTCCAAGGTTATTTGACTGTTTGCATCTATAGTTCCATCTTTTTTAGCACCTACAATACCTCTTAAATGACGAACCTTCATATCAGGGTTCTTCATATCAAGATTAGTTGCAGATTCAACTATAATATAACCTTTTAATGATTCCGGCACCACGATTGATTTAATATCTACTCCAGGCTTGTCCGCTTTCATCGCTAAAAGTCTTGCAACATTTCTTTCTTGACCTGCTGATGTTTTAAGAGCAAATATGGAATTTTTATCATCTTCCATTTAAATTCACCTATAATTAATATTTATAATTTTTTATAATTTATAATAAATTTATAGATTAAATTGATAGTTATATAAAGTAAAATTTTATTATTTCCTTTAATTTAAATATTCATATAGAAGCACTTTCTTTCAATTCCAATCTATTTTTTGTAAAATTACAAAACAGCAGCAATTATTTGAATTTTGAAAAAACTAACAAAATTAAATAATATATAGACCGAAATCTACAATTTAAATTTAAGAAAATATGAATTTTAAAGTAAAATAAATAAAATTAGATTCATATAATAAGAATATGTATATTATTTATAATATATAAATGTTTCAATTTTTGTACTTTCTAAAGAAAAAAAATTACAAAAATAAGAATTTTAATAGCTGAAGTCAGCCATTAAAAAAATGATTAAAAAATAGCTAATTAATTTATAAAAACTTATAAAAATTTTAGACGTTTTTGAAATTCAAAAAGAAATAAAGATCTAAACTTATAAACCTAATAATTGGCCTAATAAAACAATTACAAAACCGATTACTCCAATAATTGCAATACCTATTGCAGTAACTTTGGAAAAATTAAAGTATTCTTCACGGTCTGGTTTTCTAGCTACTTTTAATACTCTTTTACTTTGTTTTATAAAATCACTGGTAGTTTCCTTAATATTCATAGAAAATCCCTACATAAATAAAAGTTAATCAATAATAATTTTTTAGAAATAAGATTAATTTAAGCTTTAATTTTAATCTTTATATCAATCTCTAATTTAATCTTAATTTATAATAATATTATATCTTTTATTTAATTACATTAATAAAGTTTTGCATGAAATTATTAAAGAATCATGACAAAAAATTGTAAAAATAGAATATGAAATTGTAAAATAAAATTGTAAAATAAATTAAAAAAGAAAAAAAGAATTATCATCAATGGAATGATAAAAAAATTTTGATGTGTTTTGAACTAGTCAAAACACTGAAAATCTAAAAATTAAATCTAAAATTAAATTTAAAACTTAAATCTAAAAATTAAATCTAAAATTAAATTTAAAAATTAAATCTAAAATTCGAGCTTAGAATATGCCATCTAAGAACTCATCTAAAGGATCTGCAGGAGCATCATCAGCTTGTCCTAAAACAGTTCCTTCAAAATCATCATCTATATCGACTTCTTCGAAATCATCGTTTTTAGGCACAATGGTATATTGGGACTTTACACCAGAAACAACAATGGTAGTTCTTATCATGTTTTGCAATTCTTCATCGATTTGAGCTCCCCAAATGATGTTAGCTTCTGGATCTAATCTGTCACCGACAATTTGAACGATTTTCTCAGCTTCATTCAAGGTTAAGTCAGAACTGCCTGAAATGTTAATTAAAGCGCCTTTAGCATTGGAAATGTCAATGTCCAATAATGGGCTGCTTAATGCTTCATGTACAGATTCAATAGCTCTGTCACCAGATTCGGATTCTCCCATACCAATCATAGCCATACCGGAACCTTTCATGATGGAACTGATGTCAGCAAAGTCTAAACTGATAAGTCCAGGTTTGGTAATGAGTTCGGTAATTCCTTTAACAGCTCTTCCTAAGATTTCGTCAGAAGCCATGAAAGCCTTGTTTAAAGGAAGGTTAGGAGCAACTTCTAATAACTTGTCATTAGGAATGACAATTACAGTATCTGCATTTTCTTGAAGTTTTTCTAAACCGATTTCTGCATTTTCTCTTCTTTTTACACCTTCAGCAGAGAATGGCATGGTTGCTACAGCAACAGTTAAAGCGCCAGCTTTTTTAGCTACTTTGGATATTACAGGTGCAGAACCAGTACCGGTTCCTCCACCAAGACCGCAAGTAACAAATACCATGTCGGCGCCTTCTAATTCTTCTCTAATGTCTTCTTCACTTTCTTCAGCGGATTCTTCACCAACGGTAGGTTCTCCACCAGCACCGAGACCGCCACAAGTTTGTCTGCCTAAAAGTAATTTCTTATCAGCAGTACTGTAGAATAAATCTTGAGCATCAGTATTTACAGTAATAGTTTTTGCACCTTCAATACCAATTTCATTTAATCTGGAAATGGTATTGTTTCCTGCACCACCAGTACCAACTACAATAATGTTAGCACGGCTTCCTTCAATGATTTTTAACAATTCTTCGTCTAAATCATCGTTTGATTTTTTAGGAGCAGAATTTTCAATTGTTTCTTCTGATCCTTTAATTGCATCATCTATAAATTTCACGAGTAAACCCCACAAATTTCATTAATTTAAAATTATTTTTAATAAGTATAAATTATTTACTATTATTTATTAAATATGTTTAAAGTAATATTTAAATGTAAATGAAATATTACTAAAAAGTAAATGAAATATTACTAAAAAATATATAAAATTTTTAAATTTATTTAAAAATTGCTTTTTAAATTATTTTTTAAATTAGTATTTTTATTATTAATTTTATAGTATATAATCATTACCCATTAATCTTATAAAAATAAAAGAAGAGAAAAGTTTTAATAAATTAAAACTAATTTGACTAAATTACGCTTATCTTGGCATAGCTATGATTTCATGGAATTTCATGTCAAATACATTAGTCATGTTAGCTGCAGTCATGACAACAGCAGTGTCAACCCCATGGCCTGTTCCACCGATAGCTATTATCTCTTCGCCTACTGGAATCAATCCTGCATCAGCAAGCATGATGGAGATTTCTGCACAAACTTTCATTCCTTGACAGAATGTTCTGTAGGTTGCTGCAATGATTTCCACAGGAGTGGCCCCTCCAAATTTCTTGGAGATGCTTTTTCCGACACCACTTAATGCATGTGATCCCATAAATGTTACAATTCCTTCCTCTTCAAGTTTTGCTCTGGTTTCATCATCCATTTGTGCCTTATTCGCTTCCTTGAAACCTACATGATGGGAACAGTTTACAATTGTCACGTCCAAGTCATTCAAGGCTTCATTAAGTTTTAATGCACTTGCACCAGTAGATGATGCAATAGCTACATATTTGATATCAGAGCCTTCCAATCTTTCTTTAACAAGTTCAATAAGTGCATCGGTATTTTCAATGCCTGGTTTTTCAAAATAAGTGATTGCTTTTTCCATAAAAATTCTCCTATAAAATAATCTTGAAATTTGAATTGTAAAAAATTACAAGTTCTACGAATTCTATAAGTTCTATAAACTCTCAAAGTTCTATAAATTCTATAAGTTTATACAATAATAATTATATATTTACTAATATAAAATTATACTATTAATCGAATTAACTATTAATTTACTATTAAAACTATTATTAACTATTATAACTATTAATTAAGAAATAATTAAGAAATAATTAAGAAATAATTAAGAATTAATTAACAAATAACTTTTATAGAATTTTTCAAATGATGAAGATAACATGACAACTAATCCAACCTATAAAGAAGCGGAAACCAAAGATGGTAAAAAATACAAATATGTTGAAATCAAGGGATACAAGGTAATTCCTATTGAAACACATTACATCAAACCTAATGAAAGCATAGACTTCATGATAGAGGACATCTCCCAATTAGCAAATGAAGGAGATTACCTAGTCATTGCAGAAACTCCCATCTCTGTCTCTCAAGGAAGATTAGTTGATGAAGCAGACTACACACCATCACTAAAGGCAACATTCTTGGCTACATACTGGAGCAAATACTTCTGGGGATATGTTCTTGGACCGATTCTAGGAATCAAGGAAAGAACCATTAAAAATTTAAGGAAGCTTCCAGAAGAATCCAAAAGACATAAAGAGGTTGTTTTACAGCTTTACGGTTGGAAACATGCATTGAAACCTGCTTCAGAAGCGGGAATCGATTTAAGCAATGCCCCTGGAACATGCGTATCACTCCTTCCAGAAAACCCGGAAAAGGTAGCGAAAGAAATAAGCGAAGATATAAAAAACAAAACCAACAACACTATAACAACATTAATCATTGACACTGATGCAACATATAGAAGAGGAAACAAATACTTTACAGGACTTCCAATAGCCATTCCAGGAATTGAAGCAGACAAGGGAGTTTTCGGATACACATTAGGACAGCTTTCTGAAAACTTGGGATCAACCCCATTAGGATGTTCAAGAGAGATAGATGTCGATGAAGCCATAGAAATAGCGAATGTTGCAGAAGATTATCAAAAATCATTATCCACTGCAATGGAAACTATTTACAGCGTAAAAGATGTGTTGGATTCTGATACTCATGAAGTTACTGTAGAATCATTAGATTCCATCATTCATACCCCTGCAGTTCTAATTAGAAAAATGGAATAAAAATTAATCTTTTTTAAAAAAATTAGAATTGTAAAAATAGAAAAATAATTAAAAATAATTAAAAGCATTAAAAATAATTAAAAGTATTAAAAATAGTAAAAATAGTAAAAATAGTAAAAAAAATAAAGATAGTAAAAATAGTAAAAATAGTAAAAAAAATAAAGATAGTAAAAATAGTAAAAATAGTAAAAAAAATAAAAAAATTAAAAATGAAAAAATAGAAATTATCCTGAAATTATTTCTTCAAGAACTCTTATTTCTTCTTTTTTCCTGTCTATTTTTTCTTGATTGTCTTCGAATTCCAAATCAAGATCACATTCTGGACATAGGAACTCAACAGTTGAAGCATCTTCAAAGTCAAGACGGTAATGCCCATTTGGACAAACGAAGAACATATTGTTTTCTTCATATTCCAATTCAGAATTTAATCTTTTAAGTTCAGAACTTGCTAATTTAAATTCCAATTTTTTATACTCATTTTCATTGAATCTCCAATCGTAAGTGTACCATTGAGTTTCCTTATCCTTATCCCTTTTATAACTTGCTAAACGCATATCATATAATTTGTAAAGGATTTTTCTTACAATGTTTAACTTACAGTTGGTCTTTTCAGAAATCTCCTCATCTGTTGTATAACCGCTCTTAAGGCAATCGATGATTTCATCAAAGGTGAGATACCAGAATTTCTGATTAACGGTTCTTTTTTTAGCTTTTTCCTTTTTAGGCTTTTTAGCTTTAGATTTTTTAGCAGGCTTTTCATCTTCTTGTGAAGTCTCTTCAATAACTTCCTTAACAACTGCTTCATCAGAATCCTTATCTTCATTCATGACCTTTTTATCATCATCAGAGGATTCCTCATTGACTTCTTCAGCATTAGCTTCTTCTTTCTTTTCCTCTGCTCCTTCTTCAGTTTCTTCCTTTTTCTCTCCCTTAATTAAAGCATTTAAATTATCGTTTAATGTTTTTAAGGTTTGTTGAGAATATGTTTTTTTAGTTTCCAAAAGAAGAGATTCATTTTCCTCAATGAATTGGTCTACAATTTCCAAATCCAATTTGACTTTTTTAGCTATCTCTTCATGGCTAAGCTTTCCAGACCTAAAGTGTTTAATGATTTTTATACAAACCTCGTTGACTTTTATATTGTAAACGAAGTTATTTGTTTCAAGCAATTTAAGAATATCTTTAACTGTTTTAATATCTATTTTAGTTTTTCTAGCAATAGCCTTATCATCGCATAATCTACTCTTAGGCCATTCTTTAAGACATCCGATAACATCTACAGCTTCTTCGAATTCAAAAATTTCCGGATATAAATTTTGAATAATAGGATCCCTTAACATAATATAGTCTTCCTTACAAATATTTAAATTTCAAATCAAAACTAAATTAAAAAAATCACTTAATGGATAATAGCCATAGTAAATGATTTAATAAATTACATTATATCTATATTTATATACACACTATATTATAAATTTAATGTTTTTATATAAAAAATAGTGAAAAATTCATAAAAAAATAAAAGAATTTTAAAAAATATAAAAAATAATAAAATAAATTATTAAAATAAATTATTAAAAGTTATTAAAAGTTATTAAAATAAATTATTAAAAGTTATTAAAATAAATTATTAAAAGTTATTAAAAGTTATTAAAAGTTATTAAAATAATTTATTAAAATAAATCTTAGAAGAATTATAAAATTGAAACCTTCAAGACCCCTTCCACTTTGATGAATTCATTTAAAAGTTCACCAGGAATCGGATCTTCTGTAATGATTGTCAAAACAGGATTTATGTTCAATTGGGTGTCTCCTGCATAAGCCTGACGAATGCTTATATCATGCTTGCTCATAATCCAAGCAACTTCCGCTAGAACACCATCGCTTTTTTCACCAGCCTCTATTTCAATAACTCCTAAATTCAAGCTTTTTGCAATGTTCTTTATTAATGTTCCCGCCGGAATAATATTTGAGAATATCTCATACAATCCTTCATCTGCAATTATGACATCAACTGTGGATTTGATTACTCTACGATCAACATTTGCAGCAGTTGCCAATGCGGAATCACTTATTTTCAAATCACCACAATATATCTTACCATCTTCAGCTATTCTTAAGCCTAACTCAAACATTTTTTGAGCTACAGCCATTCTTGCAGGATATTTACTAAATTTTAAATTTAAACTTTCCCACATCTTATCACCAAGATATTTATCTAATAATATATTGTACTTTTAAGTATATAAATGTATAATAATACATAAAAATGTACATTAAAAAAAGGATTGCTAAAATTTAGCATTGATGAAAAAATAAAGAGTTTCTAAAAAAAGACGATAGAATTGACATAAAGGGTAAAAGTTTGAAAAAATAAGAAAAATTAGAAGTAGGCTAGCTGGGATTCGAACCCAGGACCTCACGGTTATCAGCCGTGCGCGCTGACCAGGCTGTGCCACTAGCCTATATAACAAATACAAGTATTATTAATTATATGTAATCTAATATATAAATCTTTTGTATAAAAAAATCATGAATAAAACATGAATAATTAAAATTCAAAGAAAACTTTAATAAAAAATAGGTAATTAAGTTTAAAAAACTTAATTATCTTTGTTAAGCATCTCATTAAGAGAGTCAGCCATTACGTGACCTTCAATGATGAGTTTAACTTTATCGATTCCTTCAACTTTTAAAGCTTCAGCTTTAGCTTGAGCAGCTATACGGGTAACACTCATACAACCTGGGTTGGTAGGTTTAATTACGATCTCAGCAGTTGAACCTTCAATTGCAATAGATTGTACAATACCCATTTCTACAATACTTACGCCCATGTGAGGGTCGTTTACTACAGAAACTGCATCTTTTACAGAAAGTGCTAATTCTTCAGACATTTTATCTCCTCAAATTTTTTTTAAATAATTGTTTAATTAAATTAGTGATAAGAATAAAATTTAAAATTTTATTTCCTAACAAAAAGTTAATAATATAACTATTGTTTTAATTATATTTAAACTTATCAATATTAATAAAAAAGTGCATATAAATATTAAATTGAAATTAAGTAATTTCATTTTTAAAAATGAAAGAAAAAACGATTAGTTTTTCTTTCTGTGCCTAATCTTTACGCCAATACCATTTCTTAACTCGACCATTTCACGACCAGTCAAGACAGCTTTTCCAACTCCAACGACTTCATCATTTCTAACGACAACGACTTCATCCTTTGGAAGGATGCTTGGATCTGCATTTACAATGCCTGGAGCAAACAATGAGTTTGTCTTTAAGTCAAAGTCTATTTCAACTACATGAATGCCGAGTTCAGCAAGTCTTCTTCCACCTTCAAGGTTAAGGGTGTATAATCCAACATCCCTATTAAGAAGAGCCACTGTCTTTCCATTGGAATAAAGGGTTCTATGATATCTTCCTTTGGCAACAACATCATCAGTGATCATTGCTTCAGCTTCCGCTCCAAACTGGTATTTGGCAACAGATCTAAGCTCATTCAACACTCTATCCCTATGTTTGGTCTTCGGATATTTCTTAAGCTCTTCCCTTAAGTTAAAAAGGGATTGCGGAGAGGTAGGCCTGCCACCGTCGCATACGTAGGTGCAGTTATCCAAATACTCACGACAAACCTCTTCGTAGCCTCCTTCAACATTTGCTATAACCGGTTTGTCTCCAACATAATCTCGAAGAAGCTCTCCAGCCAATCTAATCTCATCATCATTCCAATCACCTGAAACCGCTACATCATATGATTGGATTGGGAAGGTGTTTTCCAATTCCCTTGGACAGATTCCGAATGGAGAAGTTACAATCACTTCCTGATAGCCTTTGGTAGCCCTTCTGAATTTCTGATGAGACTGGGAATTGGAGTATGGCTTTTTCATACTGCAAGGAAGTGCAACGACAACATCCCCTAAAGGTTCCATCATTGACATCCTCTCTCTCCATCTGACTACTTCAGGCCTGTATAATGACTCATCACTTGAACAATTAACTTTCATTCTTTTCCTCGTGTAAAATTATAAAATCAAAATAAGTTTAAAAACCAACATTTAAAAAACTAATATCAATTTAATATTTAAATTTCTTTTATAAAATAGTTTTTATAAAATTTATTAATTTATTGATAATTATTAGAATATTGATAATTTATTAGAATATTGATAAAATAGAATTCATTACTAGAAAAACTATTCAAATCTTAAAACAAGCTCTTCATGTATCTTCTTAATCTTCTCTATTGATGGATGATTTTCGCCTAATTTCCTTTTCCATTTTTCTATGGTGAACTCAACATCCACTTCATCGGCACCATTGAATAGATTATCTGCATGGGAAACTATCTTTTCCTCCAATGTTTGAGGAGTGTAATCCTTTATAGGCAATCCTAACTGCCTTGCATCATCTTCGCTGAGGCCAGTCCCCATATGCCTTTCTACAATATTGATTATCTCTTGAGGGTAACCTCTTTCCTTAAGTATCTGAGCACCAATAACTGCATGTTCAATGGAATTGGTTTTTGATCTTCCTATATCATGCAAGAGTCCGCCGACCCTTACAAGCTCCATATCCACATCATCAAAATTGGATGCGATTTCACATGCTTTTCTTGAAACTCCTTTGGAATGCTCAATTACCCATTCAGGACAGCCTAATTCCTTCAATAATCTTATTTCCTCATCCATATAATCACAATTAAAAATGAAAATAATCAAAAATTTAATTTAAAAATAGTAAAATCAGTTTAAATTATTTAAACGCTTAATA
Organism: Methanobrevibacter olleyae; assembly: GCA_015063035.1. GTDB lineage: Archaea > Methanobacteriota > Methanobacteria > Methanobacteriales > Methanobacteriaceae > Methanobrevibacter > Methanobrevibacter olleyae_A. Next base: position 48,491 of record SUTG01000004.1, on the reverse strand, counting down.
ATCGAATAAAAAATGTTGATTGTCAATAAAAATTAAAAAATAGAAAGAAAATGAAAAAGACTATAACATGTCTTTCATCATTTTTTCACGTTCTCTGTCTTCCTCTTCTAACATTTCCAATAATTCATCCCAGGATTCTAAAGATTCCTTTGCAGCCTCTTCAGATAATTTTTCAATAGCATATCCTGCATGAATCAATACATAATCACCAATTTCAACATCTGGAAGAAGATCCAATTTTGCATTTTGTCTTACTCCTCCAAAGTCTGCAGCGCAAATGTTAGATTCAGTGTCAATCTCTACAATTTTAGCCGGTGCAGCAATACACATTAACAACATCTCCTTTAGTTTATTTAAATGAATTAATTAATTTGAAATCCTTAATTAAAATCACTATTACTTGATATTTTAATTATTAGTTTTTAGATTATATAAATATTTTTATTTTATCAAACAAATTATCTTTTTCAAACAAATTTTCACAAACAAAATCACAAACAAAGAATCATAAAAACATAACTTAAGACACTAATTATAAGACCATAATTTTTTAAGGTTTAAAAACACTCCATAATCCCTTAAATCATTAAAAAAGTATTACAAAACTTAAATATAATTAAAATAGTTAATAAGGTTTATATATAATAAAATATAAAAATTAATTTATCAATATAACTTTAATAAAAGTAAACTTAATTTAACTTTATTAAGATATCAAATTATATTGATATTATTTGGAGGAAATTATTTATGCATATTATGGAAGGATATTTACCATTAACATGGTGTATCATATGGTTCGTCATATCATTCGCTATTGTTGCATTCGGTATTTATCAAATCAAAAAAATCGTAGATGAAACCCCTGAATCCAAAGCATTACTCGCTGTAAGTGGAGCATTCATGTTCATCTTATCATCTTTAAAATTACCTTCCGTTACTGGAAGTTGTTCTCACCCTTGTGGTAACGGATTAGGTGCAGCATTATTCGGCCCTGCTGTAACTGCTGTACTCGCAACTATCGTACTCTTGTTCCAAGCATTATTACTCGCTCACGGTGGATTAACCACCTTAGGTGCAAACATTTTCTCAATGGGTATTGTAGGCCCATTCGTTGCTTGGTTAGTATACAAAGGTTTAACTAAAGCTAATATCTCATCTACCATTGCAATCTTCTTTGCAGCATTCTTAGGTGACTTATTAACTTACGTAGCTACTTCATTCCAATTAGCTTTCGCATTCCCTGCTCCTAGTTTCGGCAGTGCATTAACCAAATTCTTAGTTATTTTCGCAGTAACTCAAGTACCATTAGCTATTGGTGAAGGTCTCTTAACCGTAATTATATGGGACAGATTAAAAGCTTACAAACCAAAATTATTAGACAAATTAGGTGCTTTAGCTCCTAATGAAGCATAAGGTGATTAATATGGAAAGATCAACATTAATTATTTTAGCAGTCGTTTGTATTATATTATTTATCGCACCACTCATTATGTACAGTGGTCTCGGTGAAGATGATGGATACTTCGGTGGAGCAGACGACGCAGCTGGTGAAGCTATTGAAGAATCTGGATTCAAACCTTGGTTCTCCTCAATTTGGGAACCGCCTAGTGGTGAAATAGAAAGTTTATTATTCGCTCTTCAAGCAGCTATCGGAGCAATCATTATTGGTTACTTCTTCGGTTACTGGAGAGGACAAGGTAAAGAAGAATAAATCTTCTTTATCCCTTTTTCTTTTTTTAAAAGATTTTTAATTAAACTAATATTTTTAGAAATTTTAAAAAAAAAACAATTTTTAGTGATTTTATGAAATTTGATATGGATTATATTGCTCACCATAATGAATTAAGTGAAACAAACCCATATTTTAAGTTGTTTTTAACAGTAATTCTATTGATAGTTACTTTAGCATTGGATAATCTATATTTTGATGTATTTATTTTCATTTTATTCTCAATCATCATACTGGGAGTAGCAAAAATCAACATAAGATCATATTTGAAATTTTTATCAATTCCGATGGCATTTCTTATCATAACATGTATATTCTTAATCTTCTTCTTTGGAAGTGGAGAAGTCATTTATGAAACAGGAATATTCGGCATTGTAGTTACTGATGACTCATGGCATTATGGGTTATACACATTCTTTAGAGTTTTAGGGTGTTTCCCTTTATTAGGTTTTCTTGCATTGACAACACCAATCGCAAAGATTTTCCATTGTTTGGATACCTTGAAAGTCCCTAAGATTCTCACTGAAATTGGGCTTTTGATGTATAATACAATATTCATATTCCTAAACGAAATTGATACAATGCAGAAAGCACAGAAAACAAGAATGGGATATAATTCATACATGAATTCAATGAAATGCTTAGCAAGCCTCATAAGCAATATATTTTTAAGATCATTAGATAAAAGTGAAACATTACAACATAGTTTAGATTCAAGAGGTTACAACGGAGAACTTCCGGTTTATGTACCACCAAAGGAGGAATAAAATGTTAGAAGTGAAAAATATCAAATATTCTTATAACAAGGATTTTCAAGCACTTAAAGGAGTTAGCTTAAAGGTTGAAAAAGGAGAAATGGTTGCTCTTTTAGGTAAAAACGGTGCCGGAAAATCCACTTTGTTTCTTCATTTGAATGGTATCTATGAACCAGATGAAGGCCAAGTCTTCATCGATGGCGAAGAATTGAAATATGACAAGAAGTCTTTGCTTAAATTTAGACAGAAAGTTGGAATCGTGTTCCAAAACCCTGATGATCAGATATTTGCACCTACTGTAGAAGAGGATGTTGCATTCGGACCCTTAAACTTAAAGTTACCTATGGAAGAGGTTCAAAAAAGGGTTACTGAAAGCTTAGCTCGTGTAGGAATGAGTGGCTATGAGAAAAAAGCACCTCATCATTTAAGCGGTGGCCAAAAGAAAAGAGTGGCTATTGCAGGAATTCTCGCAATGCAACCGGAAATCATGGTTCTGGATGAACCGACTGCAGGTTTAGACCCTCAAGGTGTAAGAAGTTTAAGCAAATTATTGAAGGAACTTAATGAAGAGGGAATCACAATCATCATTTCAACTCACGAAGTTGACTTGGTTCCAAATTATGCAAAAAAAGTGTTCGTTATGGTTGACGGTTTATTGATTGCGGAAGGAACACCTAAAGAGATTTTTGCACAACCTGAAATTCTTGATAAGGCAAACTTGGAAGTACCAATTGTTACAGAGCTTTTCCAAGACCTCGAAAAAGAAGGATTTGATATGAACAACGATTATCCTTTAACAATTGCCGAAGCTAAAGAGAAGTTCTTGGAATTATTGAATAAAAACTAATTCTTAAAACTAATTTTTTTTTAAATCATAAAATTATTCATAACTTAATACCATAAAGTATTACTCCTGGAGGAAATTAATAATACTTTTCACTATTTTTTATAAAAACTATTTTTATTAGAACAATTATAACTCATTTTAAATAGCTATTTTTAAAAATATATTAATAAATTTTTATAATAAAATAAACATAATAAAATTAATTAGTTTTTCAATTAATAATTAATTCTGACTTAATTAGCCAACAATATAAAAAAAATATTCAAGTGATAATATGGAAGAAATAAAAAAAGTAAAAAACATTGTTATTGGAGCAGGCCCTGCTGGAAGACTTGGATCATTTGAACTTGGCAAATTGGGAGAGGAAACTCTTCTTATTGAAAAGAAATACATTGCAGGAACCTGTCTTAATGAAGGATGCATGGTCGTTTGTGCACTTACTGACATAAGCCGTTTCATAAGAAGCTTCAAAAGGTATAATGAAATCGGATTTATCGATGGAAGCATAAGCTTGGATTATAAATCTGCATGCGACAACATTAAAAAGACCCAACTATTCCTCCGTCAGCTTAACCAAGAGGAAAATGAAAGCGTTAACAATAATGTCATCTATGGTGAAGCTAGTGTGGAAATAAACGATGATGATAAGATCATAGTTAAGGTTAAATTGGACAATGACAATCCACTTCAAAGAGAAAGTGTGAAAAATAGGGATTATGATATATACGAGGCAGAAAATCTTTTGATAGCTACTGGTGCAAGACCATTTATTCCAAATATCGATGGAGCAAAATATGCTTTGACAAGCAGTGACATACTTTCCTTGGAGGAAGTTCCAAGCAAATTAAATATAGTTGGTGGAGGAATAATTGCTACCGAATTGTCAAACCTATTCTCAAGCTTTGGAAGTGAAGTGAAAATCATTGCAAGAAGCGAAATCCTAAAGGATTTAGAACCGGAAATCAAGTCTTATGTGGTTAAAAAGCTCATTGATGAAGTGGATATCCATGAAAACACCAATGTTTTGGAAATCACTGAAAACTCCATCATAACCGACAAGGGAGAGTTTGAAGGAAAAACATTGATAGCTACTGGAAGAGTTCCTAATTCAGAGATAGTTGCAGATATTGTGAACCTGAATGAAGATGGATCAATTAAGGTGAATGAATTCTTCCAAACCTCAAATCCGAATATCTATGCTGCAGGAGACGTTACAGGAGGAATCACCCTTACTCCATATGCAAGAAAAGAGGGAATTTCAGCTGCAAGAAACATGGCAGGATATCTGAATAAATTCGAGGATATGATAGTTCCACAATCATTGACATTGGATTTGGATGTGAGCTTCACTCAAAACACATCAAAATCTGAGGAGGATAACAGCAAAAATATTGAAGATGTAATCATTCCAAGTATTGGAGGGCCACATGCCTTTTGGAGAATCTTAAGAGGGGAAACAGGCATTACAAAAGTTTCATTAAACACTGAAACAGAAGAGATAGTGAGGGCAAGCCAAATATCACCATCTTCAATTGATGATACGGCCTATCTTGCTTTCCTGATGAATATGGGAATAACAAAAGAGGATTTCGACGATTTCCTTGAAGTTCATCCATCTACAGATACTTATTATAAAATCTTAAAAATCATGTAAATGATTGAAAAAATAAGTAATAAAAAAATAAGAAAAATATAAAAATGGATAAAATTTTCATTATTTTATCCAACTCTTTTTTTAAAAATAGTTTAATGAAATAAATTAAAAATAAAAAATAAATAAAAATTTAATAAAAAATTATTAAATCTTATTTTACCCAGTTTACGAAAACATCCTTACGTGGGTTTGGTTCATTTGGTTCAACCTTTTTACCTAAAGCAACACCATACAATGGAGTGTATCCTTCAGGAATGTGAAGTTTTTTCAAGTTTTCTTCAACACTGAAGTAAATAGCTACAAGACCTAACCAACAGGATCCAATATCCAATCCTTCTGCTGCAAGAAGCATGTTTTCAATAGCTGCAGAACAGTCTGCTTGCATATTGGTTGCATCTGATTTGGCAGAAACAAATACAACTGTTGGAGCATTGTGCATCACATTAACTCTAGATTCAGCTATTGCCTCAAGGAATTCATCACCGGAATTGGATAAGATATTGAGTACAGAATCATTGATGTCTGCAAGGGTTTCCTTGTTTTGAACTACAGTGAAATGCCATGGAGCTTCTCCTCTTGCAGTAGGAGCCATAATGGCTGCTTCCAAAATTTGTTCAATCTGTTCATCGTCAATCTGTTCATCTTTGTAAGCTCTTACGCTTCTACGATTTTTAATGACTTCAAAAATATCACTCATAAGATCACCATAATGAAATATATTAAATTAATTTAAATGATTAAATTTTGATTTTTAAAAGTTTATTAAACATTCTGATTAGCTTAACTTTCTTAAATCAATCGGTTTTGTTCTAACATCCTTTTCAACCACTCTTTCAAGATTAGGGGAATATGGATTGTAAAGCAATCTTCTAAATCCGAGGGAAATTAATAGATTATCGGTTACGACTTGCTGACGTTCACCAAGAATGATTTTCCTGAATAAATCGCCTAAACCTCCACCTGTTAAGACATCCATAAACAAATCACCGAAAGTGGGATTGCTTATATGCAATTTATTGATAAGGAATCTTGAGAGGTTCTTTCTTCTAATGTATGCAATCAATGCAGTGGTTACAATGAACAATATTAAGGTTCCTAAAAATCCTCCAAGAATGTAAAAGCTTATTCCCAAAGCTATTGCAAAGGTATGGTTCCCCACTTCACCTAACATGATTTTTCCGGAATAGTCTAAAGGAGCGTATGCTATACATGTGACTAAAGTAAGCAATGGAACATAATATGCTGGAATCTGTGCTACAGGGGCTACACCTAATATCAATGTAGCAAGGATTGTAAAGAAGCTCATTATAATAACTACGCTTACTGCAGATCCCGGTTGCATATCTGCAATGTTCATAGGCTGAATCATTAAAGCAACTAAAATAGAAGAAATCCCCATAAGAGGATACCCTAATCCGATAACGCATAACATGCCTATTCCTCTGGCAAGCTGACCTATTTCAATTGGCAAGTTAGCGATTCTTCTTCTACCTATCACATCATCAACAAGAGCACATAATCCTATCACTAAAACAAGATTGTTATATCCTGCTGGCAAAAAGAGACTAATTACAATAAATGGAATTAGGCCAATTGCACGAGGAGTGCCTCCACGCACTGTCTCATATAGGTTTCCCATATAACCTCTCTTACCTAAGAAACGGAATATGATATTCAATGCTCCAGTCCCTAAAAATGTTGCAATAAATACTAAAAATAATTCTAAAAACATGTTTTAAAATCCTTTAATTTTTTAATTAATATTAATATTTTTATAATTTTCATCATATATAATGTTAAGTTTTAAGATAATGTACTTTTATGTTTATAGCTTAAAAGGTTAAAAAATGGAAGTTAAAAAAATAATGGAAGAATGCCAATAGATTAATTAATGGAATACCTTAAGGTAGCGGCCATACCACCCAAACCTTCAAGCTGTTTTCCACCTTCATGCTGGCTGCTTATGACTAAAACTTCACCAGCCATGTTTTCCACCATATCCATGGATTCCTCAAGGTCTTCACTTCTGATTAGATTATCCAAAACCAATAGCTTTTCAATAGCTCCCAAATCGATAGCCTCTTTCACTTGCTTTTTTCCATAAACAACTAAATTGGAAGATTTGGCTATTTCCTGAAGGATTTCATTAATCGCTGAAATTTCAAAGGCGACCCTATTTTCAGCAGCCAATTTTTCAACTGTTCCCTTTTTAAGAACCTCATTGATTCCAACTCTTCCACCGGAACCAGTTGCTTCAACTATGGACTTTTTAGCCAAATCCTTATGTTTCAACTCAAGATACTTTAGGAAATCATTCTTATAGAATCCTGGACCTGCCAAAACTATGGTCTGAATATTGTCAAACTTGAGAATGTAATCAACTATCTTTTGATAGAATTTCTCAATATTCTTTGCACGGTTCTTGTCAATTATCCTTTTTCCTGAAACATTTCCCATAACTGGCCCGTAATATTCAATGCCAAACTGCCTCATCAAACCGAAGTCTGCAACATCATCTTCCAATACCACAATGATTGCAGAGAGTTTCTTGGAAGCTTCAATGGCTTGCTTGATTCTCTTCAATGCATAAGTTGACCAATGTTCCTTGAATATCTTAATGGGAGTGTTCAATTTGGCTTCAATCGTATGATGAGATCCCAAAGGAATCAAGTCTTCGGGGCCTTTAATTATTGAACCTATAATCCTAAGCTTTCCAGTGAATATGTGAAAACTTACATCCTCTACTGAAACGCCTAAAGTAAAGGTCTTTTTTACCCCCCTATCACTTCTTAACTTATCTCCAGTATTGTCCTGAATCCTTCTTGTTGTTTTAGAGTATACAGTATCTCCCTCAGCGATTATGTGAGATAGATGCCATAAGTCATCTAAAGTTTCTGGAAGTAGTTCAATAATTCCTTTCTTTCTATCTTGATAAGTTATTTTCATGAATAAACCTCATTAAAGCCTGCAAAAAATATATGTTCATCACTAATTCTAATTATAAATTAATCAAAAATTATAAAAAACTCAATATCCATATAATTATTATAACAATATAAAGTATGAATATTGGTAATATATAAAATTAAGTAATTTTAAAAAAAATAATTTTCAAAATCACTTCGCAAAAATCAATTTACAAAAATCAATTAGTAAAAAACAATTAATAATTTTCAAAATCAATTTAAATAATTTTTTTCAATTTCTTAAACAAAACTAATAGAGTTAATAAAATGAAAGTTGGGATTATTGGAGGAACACGAGGTTTAGGAAGGACCATTGCATGGTATATGAAAGACTTTGACTTTGACGTTACAATTACTGGAAGAGATTCCATTGTCGGAAAACAAGTCAGCGAGGAACTTGGAATAAAATATAGCGACAATAATAAGAAGATTGTTCAAGATAGCGATATCGTGATTATTTCCGTTCCTATTTCAAGTACTGAAGCAGTTATTGAAGAATTAGGACCATTTATGAAAGAAGGTTCATTGATGATTGATGTAACTTCAGTGAAAGAAGGGCCTAGCCTCAAAATGAAGGAATGCCTTAGTGAAGGAGTTGAATTCATTCCTACCCACCCAGTCTTTGGTCCGAGAACCACCGATTTGAAAGGGCAAATCATAGTGCTTACACCAATTGACAAGGGTAACTGGTACCCTAAAGTCTACAAGTTCCTTGAAGACAAGGGAATGAGAATAGTGGAAACAAGCCCAGAGCATCACGATGACATGATGGGAATTGTACAGGTCTTGACTCACTTTTCATACATCTCTACAGCTTCAGCTATTGAAAAACTTCAAATCGACATTAAGGATACTGAAAACTATGAAAGCCCAATTTACAATCTAATGATTGATACAATAGCTAGGATAGTATCTCAAAATCCATATCTCACATACTCAATTCAACATGAAAACAAGCGTGGAGAAAAGATCAGGCAAGCTCTTTTTGATTCCATAAGCGAACTGAAAGAAGCGTTGACAAATGAGAATGAAGATGAGTTTGTTGAAATCGCTCTAAGGGCAACAAAGCATATGGGAGACATTCAAGCTGCTTTAGGTAGAAGTGACAAGGCAATAAATGCACTTACCCAAGAATATAATGTATTAATGCAATCCATTGGACGGGAAGTAGGGCTTAAGCATATTTATTCAGATAAAATCCATGTTGGAAAAATCAAGGAAATTGATGTGGATTTCGTATACTTGGTAAATGGAAACGGCAAGCTTAAAAAGATAAAGATATCAAATGCTGAAATTCTGGATGAAGAGGAACTGTTCAATTGGAAAGTCAAGAATCAGAAAATCCACACAAGAGACCTTAGCGCCATCTTCAGGAGAAAATCCAATCCCCACATCATCAAAGACGCTTTAAAAAGAATTGATGATGTTGTGGATGTGGAAATAATTGACATTTACAAAGGCGAACCTATAAAAGAAGATGAAATCAGTTACACCTTTTCAATTCAATCATTAAGCAAAGAATCACTTGAAGAATGTGAAAAGCTAATAAAAGGATTTGGCGGGATTGCAAGATAATAATTAATTTTTATTTTTCATGACACTGTTAACCCCCCCCCCTAACAAAACAGAAATAAGCAGAATATAATGAAACTGAGGTTAAACCATGAAAATGATTAAGCAAACATTAGGTTTAAATGTAGATGATTCCAAATATTACGTCAAACTGATTATAGAAGCGATTCTAATCGGTTTATTCTCAGGGCTGATTGTATCATTATACAGATTTGGATTGGACAATAGTGAAAACATCCTATTTTCCACATTAAAGTACATACAAGGCGACTTTCTATTAACAGTTGCATGGTTTGCAATACTTGCACTTATGGGATTCATCACTGCCCTTTTAATGAAATGGGATCCAGACAGTCTAGGAAGCGGGATACCTATAGTGATGGGAGAAGTTAAGGGATACTTTGATGTTTGCTGGTGGAAAACCTTGATTGCCAAGTTTATTGGAGGAACCCTTACAGCACTTGGAGGTCTTTCATTAGGAAGGGAAGGGCCATCTGTACAATTGGGAGCAATGGCTGCAAAAGGGGTTTCAAAATACCTTCCAAACAGCAAAACCGATGAAAAACGTCTTTTGGTATGCGGAAGTGGAGCAGGACTTGCAGCTACATTCAGTGCCCCTCTTGCAGGATTCATTTTCACTTTAGAGGAAATCAATAAGGGATTTGACAGGTCCATCGTTATTGTAGGATTGGTTTCTGCTGTTGTGGCAGACGTGGTATCAAAAATATTTTTTGGACAAAGCCCAATATTTCCATTTACATCTTTAAACTTGCCTTTAAACTATTTCTGGTTACTTATTGTATTGGGAATTCTTGTAGGAATTTTAGGTTACATCTACAATGTTGGAATGATAAAGGCTTCTGAAATGTGGGAAAGGTTAAGCTTTCTCCCACTTGAAGTGAAATACATCATTGTATTTCTCATAACAGGAGTTGTCGGCCTAATTTTGCCTAATGTGCTTGGTGGAGGATACTCTATGATGCATTTAATAGAATATACCTTGCCTCCATTATCAGTTTTAATTGTACTATTAATTGGAAAATACCTGCTTTTAATATTCTGTTTCGGTTCAAGTGCCCCTGGAGGGATATTCTATCCAGTTCTTGTAATTGGAGCTTATATCGGTGCAATATTCAGTGCAATCGTCATCCCAATTTTTGGATTGGACCCAATGATTGCATATAAGTTCATCATGATTTCAATGGCTGCAATGTTTGCAAGTTCTGTTAGAACTCCAATTACCGCGATTGTACTCATTGCGGAGATGACTGGAGTTACAAACTCACTTGTTGCAATGATTGTGGTGACCATACTGGCATATATCATTCCAACAATTCTTGGAAATGACCCAATCTATGAAACATTGCTTATGAGATTATTGAAAAAGAACAAAGGAATTGACTTCGATAAGACAAAAAGCGTATTGGAAGAGTATGTTGTTCCAATGGACTGTGCATTGATAGGCACAAAAATCTGGGAACTTCCCATACCTAAATCCGCTATGGTGGTATCCGTTGTAAGAAGCGGGAACACATTGATTCCCGATGAGAATCTGGAATTGAAATATGCTGATGAATTGTTCATCATCATGAACCAGAACACATACTCTGAGGATAATCAAGAAATAGAATCCTTGATTTACAATAATTGGAAAAAGGAATAACCCTTAGAAAAAGGATTAACCCTTATCTTAAATTCAAATTAAAAAAAAAAAATGGTGACTAATATGAGAATAGCTGTTGCTTCAACTGATGGAGAAAATGTAGATTTGCACTTTGGAAAGGCAAGTTCATTATATGTTTACGAATACTATGAAGAAAAGGATGAATTGGATTTCATTGGCCATAGAACTGTTGAAATTGAAGCTGATATGAAACATCAAAATCCAAAGATCATTAAGGCAATTGAAGACTGTGAAGTGGCAATATGTGAACAATTCGGTCCTAAAGCAGCAATCTATGCAGAGGATGCTGGCTTAAAATTGGTAAAGGATGAAGGAACCGTTGAAGAGGTCTTGAGAAAATACATAGACCATGTTAATTTCATGAAAAACATTAAAATCTAATGATAAATTAGTGTTAAAAATGTCAAATATTATTTTTTAGCACCTTGAAGAGCAATCGGAACATAATCCTTGAATCTTTCATCTTCCAGCAAGCTTGTATTTTCCAAAAGATACTTGCTTGTTATCTTATTGATTTTAGACAATTTTATTTGACTGTTGATATACCCTTCTTCTTTAATCAATCTAATGAGGCCTTTTCCATATGTCAAGGATGGATCTGCAATTCTTTGTCTCATTGAATCTATAAGGGACCTGCTGCCAATGCCTAAGGTTCTGCACATATCATCAATTTCATCAAGAATTCTCAATCCCCATTCTTCCAAGCTTATTTCCTCACCATCTTTAAGCAATTTCATATTATAATCATATGCTGCCTCAGCAGCCATTTCCTCATTGTAAAGAGCCTCCTCTTGCCAATTTTCATAATCGGATTCCTCGGCAATCAAGGTATAAATAAGGAACAGGTGAAGAAACTCCATGTCTTTTTTTATTAAACCGCATTTATAAAATGGATTGATGTCTAAAGTTCTCACTTCAAGGTATTGAATTCCATCATCTTTTAAAGATGAAAGAAGATCACTTGGATCTTTAGGCTTTAATCTGATTTGGGCATATAATTCCTTAGCTTGAGATAGGTGGCCTTCATCTATGAAAGACTGAACATCTCTAGCAAATTCATCTACTGAATCGTAACTAGGATATAAATGCTCTAGATTTTTATATCCGCATGATGCATTCCTGAATGAAGGGCCCCTTTCACTATAAAGCCCTCCCCGATTATCGCTATGCTCCATCAATTTGGTGCATTCTGGAGTGAAGGTCTCGTGAGCTGCAACAGAACAGCCTGTAAGATATATTATTAGCCAAACATAACGAATGTAATTTCTTGATATCTTTAGATAAAGCATGTCTTTAAATTCCTTATAGGAAATCTTAGAATACCCATCACTTTCAATCTTAGCGATGTCCAAATTTTCATATAATTTCTCTATCAGTTCCTCATTAAATGAAAAGTTAAAATGAATTCCTGAAATCAATTGCTTTCTAAGACCATATTTTTTAGCTAATCCTTTCCTATATTCCATTGACTCCTCAGCCAATTCTCTGCCCTTATATTTTGCAATTGGGATTTTGCTTGAATCTGGAAGTATGCAAGGCAATGATTGGAACCATAAGAACTCATCATCATCTAAGGAGCTGTTAACTAAATCAGACATGAATGAGAAGAATGAAAATGCCTCATCAATTGTATCAAATGTAGGAGTGATGATCTCTATTTGACTTTCTGAAAAATCTGTTGTTATGTAAGGATTTGATAACTTGTTTCCAAATATTTCAGGGTGTGGACTAAGTGAGAGCTCTCCATTTCCACGAACTCTCAATCCTTCCCATTCTAAACCAAAGGATCCTTTCTTTAAATCCTCTGAACTTGCATGCTTATGCAATTGAGATAAATTGAATATCCTATCCATTCTATCATATCCCCATTTTCATAAAAATCATAATAGACAATCACCAAACATTTTTTTCATCAACATCGCTATTTAATGTGTTGGCAAATTTTTCAATAAAGCTAAGCTGCTCTTCAGTTTCAACATATTCAAATGAATGAGGTTTAGCCTTAAATAACAATTCCCCATTTGAAAAGGAAATCACAGTATTTAAAGGCACGTCCTTCCAATCATTTGAATCCAAAGCTTGAGTTGAAAAGAAAATGCCATTTTCAGTTTTCAAATAGCATAATGAATTTCTATAATTTGTGTGAACGTACATCTGTTCTCCATCATAAAAAATTAGATTCAATTTATTGGATAAAGCCATAAAACCTATCAAGTCAGAAACTATGTCGAATCTCTCCTTTAGGCTTAGAGACTCTCCTTTAAAAGCTTCGAAATTATTTATCAAATCAACAATAGCTAGAAGAATCCTTTCGGAATCTGTCTCTCCCTCTTCCTCAGTGCTGTATTTGCATAAATCAGGACAGTCAAAAACAGTGCCATTATGGATAAGAGTCCATCTTCTACCTGTATTGTCTTTTTTAACGAAAGGATGGCAATTGTAAAAGTCCTTCACACCAATAGTGCCTAAACGAATGTGTGCTAAAGCGTTTTTAGAAACAATTGGATTCAATAAGATATTTCCCAGCATGACACTGCTTCGAGCTTTTACAGGCTCTTTAATCACACTGAATTTATCTGAATCTAAAATAGCCAATCCCCAACCATGAGGATGCTCTTCACAATGACTATAGAACTCCCTCAGATAATCATTAAGTTCTTCTTCCTTTGAGGAACTAAATCCAAAAAGCTCACACATTTTTTTACCTCCTTCCATTTTTTTAATAAAACAAATCCCTAAAGCATGAAAAGTTTTATAACAATCGTTATATTTTTCACATTATTTAAATGTTTTAGTAGCAAACCCGAAAAGTAAGAAAATTTTTAAGACATTTTCGGAGATATAGGGGAAACATATTGGAATATTAGAATATTTTCATATATAAGACCTACTTAAAAAATATATTAAGACCTACTTAAAAAATATATTAAAACATGCTTAAAATATCTTAAAAATATATTTAAAAATATTTAAGATTATAATAGAAATATGTTAAATATATCTTAAAAAATTAACTAAATACACTAAAATAAAAATTAGATAAAAATTATAATATTAAAAATATTTATATACTATAAAAATCATAACTAACAATAACCTTTATGGGCGGGTTTTAAACTTATTTAAAACTTTTATGATATTATTTTAATTTAAATGGATTGATTCCAGAGCAGGTAAATTATAGATTATAAAAATTATTTAGATTATAATCAAATTTTATAACTATTTTTGTATCTATTTTTGATATAAGGCCACTTCAGATATCTAAAGTGACATTAGCCCATTAACCTGTGATTTAATATTATATTTTTATTTCATCTAATGATTATTCATCTTGAGATCAATAAGCATTGGATTTAACAAAAACTTATACCATAGCTAGATTTCTATCCTATTTTATATTATAATTTAGTTTAGCCTTGGCTATGTTTTATTTACAAAATTTAAAAAACAAAACAATTATTCTAAAAAAAATAATTACGTCAAAAAATATAGAGAGGAATGATATAAATGGCAAAGAAACAAAGACGTAGAGTACGTGACACTTGGAAAGAAAAATCTTGGTACACAATTAAAACTCCTGTAGCATTCGGAGACAAAGAAATCGGTACCACCCCTGCAAGAGACCCTGAACTCGTGTACGGAAGAACTGTAGAAGTAACCATGAGAGAATTAACCGGTGACTTCTCCAAACAATACATCAAATTACAATTTGAAGTAAATGATGTAAACGGAAACATCGCAAACACTAAATTCACTGGACACAAAACCACTACTGATTACGTAAGAAGCATGATCAGAAGAGGAACCAGTAGAATCGATGCTCCTGTTATCGTAACCACTCAAGATGAACGTAAATTAAAACTCCATGTATTAGCTGTAACTACCAGAAGAGCAAAATCTTCCCAACAAAAATACATGAGAGAAACCATTAACGAATTAGTTACTAAAGTAGCATCAGAAAAAACCTTTGATGAACTCGTAGAAAACTCTGTAAACGGTAGATTAGCTTCTGAAATTTACCACAAAGCTAAAAAAATCTATCCTCTTAAAAGAGTGGAAATCATCAAAAGTAAAGTATTAGAATAAATTTTCTAATATTTTATTTTCTTTTTTATTTATTATTTTTACTATTTAGTCTCTAGACTATTTCTTAATATTTTTTAACTATTACTATTTTTCTAAGCATTATCAAGCATTTTTTTACAATAAAAACTATTTTTAACCTAAATTTACAATACTTTTTAACTAATTTTACTCAAATTCTTATTTAAAAAAGCAAATTAAAAGCAAAAACTATTTAAATAAGTAAGAATATTTAATTAAATAAATAAAAACATTTAATAAAAATTAGAAACTAAATAATAACTAAGAAGAATTGAATTAGAATATTATTTTAAATAAAATCATGTTTTAATAAATTGAATTTAATTGAATCTAAATTAAATCAAATAATTACTTAATAGAAGTGATTCTATGCACGAAACATTTGTGATTAATTGGGGATATGTAATACTTCTGTTTATTTTAGGTGGGATAAGCTATAAAAGAAAAAGCTTGGACTTGTTAGGTTCCCTTATAATGGTATTTATGGGAATTACAATCATCTTTTCAGCAGGAGTGCCATGGTTCATTTTAATTGTGCTGTTCTTTGGTTTGAGCATATTTGCCACTCGTTTTTCAAAACCATACAAGAAGGAAATCGGACAGTATGAAAAGACAAGAACTGCAAAAAATGTAATCTCAAATGGACTGGTTGCTTTTCTAATGGCAGCATTTGGAAGCTATTACCTTCCTTTGGCAGGAGGGTTCATTGGAGCAGTCGCTACAGCTACAGCAGATACATTGGCTAGTGAAATTGGGGTTCTCCAAGAGCCTCGCTTAATAACCACTTTCAAGAAAGTGCCTGCTGGAACCGATGGTGCAATATCAATTTTAGGAACTTCCGCAGCAATTGTAGGTGCAGGAATAATCGGAATTGCTTCATTCCTATTAGGGGTCATTCCAGATCCTTTAATAGCTATAAAAATATCAGTTATCTCCGGAACTTTAGGTTGCTTTATTGACAGTATCCTTGGAGCAGTTCTAGAGAGAAGACATTACATAAACAATGAACATGTCAACTTGCTTGCTACCATATGTGGAGCAATCATAGGTATCGTTTCTGTAATGTAAAAACTTTAATTTTTCATTTTTTTTTTTAATTGCCTTCTTTTTTCAAAACTTTTTTAATTTTTTTAACATTACCCATTTTTTCAAAACTTTTTTAGTTTTTATTTTAAAAGATATTTTCTAAAGTAATGTTTAATATTTTAGGATTTTTCTCAATTTTACTTAATACAAATGAAATTTCAGCTATTTTTTCAAGTTTTTTAAAAAAATATCCACTAAAATAAAAACAAGTTTTATAAGCATATAAATTCATATATTTTATTAATAGTAAATATTAATTGATTTAATATTACTTTTTAAATATTCAGATGTTTATTCAAATCGAAAATAAAAATTTTAATAAAAAATTAGAATCTTAATAAAAAATTAGAATTTTAATAAAAAATTAAAAATTAAATAAATAAGTTTATTTCTATTTCAATTTATTGTGATGGTGAAAATATGAAAGGATTAATATTGGTTATGGATGGGATGGCAGGCCGTCCTTTAAAGGAACTCAACAATCAAACTACACTCCAAGCGGCTAAAACTCCGAATATGGACAAAATGGCAGAAAGAGGAATTACCGGATTGATGGATTCAATTGCTCCGGGAATCATTCCAGGAAGTGATACCGCACACTTATCCATTTTAGGCTACGACCCTTATGAGGTATACACTGGAAGAGGACCATTTGAAGCGGTAGGTGTTGGTGTAGATGTTATCCCTGGAGACATAGCATTCAGATGCAATTTTTCAACATCCGATGAAGATGGAATCATTACAGATAGACGTGCAGGAAGAATTAGAGATGGAACCGATGAGATCATAGCAACCTTAAACACCATGAAAATTGAAGGTTATGAAGACATTAAAATCATCTTTAAGGAATCAACTGGACACAGAGCAGTTTTAGTGCTTAGAGGGGAAGGGTTATCCGGCAAAGTAAGCGATGCAGACCCTAAAGTTGAAGGAAACAAGCCTAAAACAGTTAAAGCTCTTGATGGAAGTCCAGAAGCGGAAAAAACTGCAGACATATTAAACAAATTAGTAGTTAAATCTTATGAAATGACTAAAGACCATCCAGTAAATCTTAAAAGAATAGAAGAAGGTGAAGCGCCTGCAAACATAATCATTCCTCGTGGTGCTGGAGAAGTGCCGGAAGTGGAATCCATCAATGACAAATATGAAGTGAACTCTGCATGCATTGCAGAAACCGGACTTATTATGGGTATTGGACGTTTTGCAGGAATGGACATCATTGAAATGGAAGATGTTACAGGGGGAACTGATACAAACCTCGAAAATATCAGAGACACAATCATAGACCAAGTAAACAATAGCGAACATGACTTCTTCCTAATCAATATTGATGGTGCAGATGAAGCAGGCCACGACGGTAATGCAGAGGAAAAATTGAAGTTCATTGAGAAAGTTGATGAAGTTGTAATGAGCGAACTCCTTAAATTGGAAGATTGCTATATCTTCTTAACTGCAGACCATTCAACACCTATTTCCGTTAAAAACCATTCAGGAGATCCGGTTCCTATCCTAATCAATGGTCCGGAAGTGAGAGTGGATGATGTTTGCCAGTACAATGAATTTGCCGTAGCTAAAGGAGGCATGTGCAGAATCAGAGGCGCTGATGTGATGAATATCATGACTGATTTAATGGGATATGCACATAAATTCGGAGCTTGATTAATAAGAAAGCGATTATTGACTTTCACCATTAAATTCAATAAAGGAGTTAAATCATGACAAATAAAAAGTTATTTGGAACTTCTGGAATCAGAGGGAAAATCGGTTCAGAAATTAACTCAGAACTAGCATTGAAAATAGGTAAATCACTTGCTAAATACTTGAACAATACAGGAAAAGTTATTATTGGCTATGACACCAGAACCACCAATAGAATGTTGGAACAGGCCATTACTGCAGGTCTCATTGAACATGGTGTTGATGTTGTTAAAATAGGCATGGTGCCAACTCCCCTTGTAGGTTATGCAACTTTAAAGCTTGATGGTGATGCAGGAATAATGCTTACAGCATCCCACAACCCTTCACAGTACAATGGAATAAAACTTTGGAATAAAAACGGGATGGCTTACACTCCAGAACAGGAAGAGAAAATCGAAGAGATTTATTATAATGAAGACTTCGGTAAAGTGGAATGGGATAAGATAGGCATCATAAGCCATAATGATGAAATCAAAAAGCAGTATATCGATGACTTATTGGATATTGTAGACATTAAGCCTGGGCTTAAAGTGGTTATAGACTGTGCATGCGGTGCAGGATCAGAACTTTCACCGATCGTATTCAGGAAAGCGGGATGCGAAGTTATCACCTTGAATTCACAAGTTGACGGATTCTTCCCAGGAAGAAACCCTGAACCTAATGAAGCAAATCTCTCAAGCCTAATGAAAGCAGTAGTAGCAACCGAATCAGATTTGGGAATTGCACACGATGGTGATGCAGATAGGATGATTACCGTTGATGAAAAAGGAAGAGTTTCTGAGTTCGATAAACTTTTAGCTCTTGTTTCAAAGAAATTCGGCGGAACTGTTGTGACAACTGTCGATGCAGGACTATGTATGGATGAAGCAATGGAAGAAGTTGGAGGAAAAGTTCTTAGAACCAAAGTAGGTGACGTGAATGTTGCTGAAGTCATGATTGAAGAAAATGCAAGCTTTGGTGGAGAACCTTCTGGTACTTGGTTGCACCCTGACTTCTGCATGTGTCCAGACGGAATACTGTCTGGCCTTAGAATGGCTGAAATCGTTTCCAAAGAAGGAAAATTATCTGAACTTCTTGAAAAATTCCATCAATACCCTCATATGAGAGAAAAGGTTATCTGTTCCAAAGAAGAGAAATTCAAAGTCATGGAAAACATGGAACCCCTTTTGAAAGATGCATTTGATGACATAAAGGACATCAATACAATCGATGGAATCCGATTAAGCTTCAATGATGGAAGTTGGGTTCTTGTCAGACCGTCTGGAACTGAAGATTATGTTAGAATAACTTTAGAGGCCAAAACAGAAGAGAAGGCTGAAGAGATCAAAGACACTTGCATTAGAATTATTAAAGAGAATATTTAATTATTCTCTAAACTTTTTTTTAAGAAAAAATAATTAGTTTTAATAATTACGAATTAAATTTTTATAAATAAATTTTTCTAATTGATTGATTTTAATAAATGAATTTTTGTAATTGATTGATTTTAATAAATAAATTTTTATAAAATAACTTTTTATAAATAAATTTTTATAAAATAACTTTTTATAAATAAATTTTTATAAAATAACTTTTTATAAATAAATTTTTATAAAATAACTTTTTATAAATTAAATTTCGAAAAAATAGCTATAAATGAAATAAGAATAAGAAATAATAGTTAAAAAAATAAAAAAAGAAAAAGTTTTAGTCAAACTTTAAAAGCTTGAAGAATTATTAGAAAATTTATTCATCTTCAGTAATAATTCCTTCAATACCTGCAGCACATTGAGGGCATACCCAGTCATCAGGGAAGTCTTCGATAGGTCCTGCTGGTACCTTGTAAGTTTCATCTCCAGTTTCAGAGTCCCAAGTGTATTCACAATGCATACATACATATTTTACCATATAATCACCTTTTTTAAATTTAATTAATCAAATAATTAGTTAATTAACTATAATTCTAATATGTACAAACTTATATAAAAAACTTTTTTTATTAATATGGTTCTTTATCAGTGCAACAAATTTTTACATGCTATTTATATATAAGAGATATAAAAATGAAATATTTTAAATAATTATTTAAATGAATAAAAAGTAATATAAAAATAAGGTATCCAATATTGATTTAAAATATTGAAAATTCATAAAAAAATATTTTTTTAATCAAATATGGATTTATTTTAAAACGCAAAAAACAAATAAATAATAAATCTAAAAATTAGGGATTAACTGAAAAAAATAGATTAAAAAAAATAATGATTATGGGAGGAATTAGGTGAAAGCTATAATCTTAAGTGCAGGCGAAGGAACAAGGATGAGACCTTTGACTCTCACAAAACCTAAAACAATGCTGCCTGTTGCTGGAAAACCTATTATTCAATATAATATAGAGGCACTGCGGGACTGCGGTGTGAAAGACATTCTTCTTATTGTAGGATATAAAGAGGAAATTGTTAGAGATTACTTTAAGGATGGTTCCCATCTTGGAGTGAAGATAAGTTATGCTACCCAAAGCAAATTGGAAGGAACAGCGGATGCAATCGGCTATGGAAAAGACTTCATTGAAGACAGCTTAATCACCCTTAATGGAGACATCATATTGGATGTGGACATCCTTAGCGAAATAATTGAAGATTACGAAAAATCAAAACCAGACACATTAATGGTTCTTACAGAAGTTGAAGATCCAAGTGCATTCGGTGTTGTTGAATTAGATGGTGACAAGATCATCAATATTGTCGAAAAGCCTAAAAAAGAGGAAGCTCCAAGTAACTTGATAAACACTGGAATCTATATTTTCAATAAGGACATCTTTGATAAGATTGACAAGACTGAAGTTTCCCCAAGAGGAGAATACGAAATCACAGATTCCCTATCCCTTCAAATAGCTGATGGCAAAGTGGTTAAAGGACATAAAACCACTAAAGAATGGATGGATATTGGAAAGCCATGGGAATTGATTGAAATCAACGAAGAATTACTCAACCACATTGAAGGAGAAATTAAAGGAACAGTGGAAGAGGGAGTTACAATCCATGGAGAAGTATTTTTAGATGAAGGCAGTCTCCTCCGTTCCGGAGTTTACATTAAAGGCCCTGTTTATATCGGGAAAAACTGTGACATTGGACCAAATTCATACATTAGAGGAAATTCCTACTTTGGAGATAACGTCCACATAGGCAATGCAGTGGAAATCAAGAACTCAATCATCATGGAAAACACCAATGTTAGCCATTT
The DNA here is from genome assembly GCA_015063035.1 of Methanobrevibacter olleyae. Lineage (GTDB taxonomy): Archaea > Methanobacteriota > Methanobacteria > Methanobacteriales > Methanobacteriaceae > Methanobrevibacter > Methanobrevibacter olleyae_A. The sequence continues at coordinate 27,168 of SUTG01000004.1, read as the reverse complement.
AAGTTATGTAGGTGACTCCATTTTAGGTTCCAATTGTAATATTGCTGCTGGAACAAATATTGCTAACTTACGTTTCGATAATAAGACTGTGAAAACCACTATTAAAAATAAGAAGACAGATACTGGAAGACGTAAATTAGGTGCAATTGTAGGGGATTCCGTAAAAACTGGAATCAACTCAAGCTTAAGTCCAGGAGTTAAGATAGGAGTAAGAGCTACAATCGGTTCTGGTGTCTTGTTATATGAGGACTTAGAGTCCGACATGAGAGTCTTGGTAAAGCAAGAGCATATTTTCCAAAACAAAAAAGAAACTGGACAAATATCTTTAGAAGAAGCAGAAGATAATAAAGAAGAATAGAATATTAACGAAACTCAAATTTATTAATTTATCTAATTAAAAAAATAATTAAATTTAATAATCTGTCTGATTAAAAAAGATAATAAATGAATTTAATGATTCATTTGATTAATGAAAAAATAGATTAAATAAATATCTATTAAAAAATAATACAATGAAATTTATTAATTTATCTAATTAATAAAAAAAATTTAAAGAGGAGTATATTATGAAACTCAATGAACCCGTAAAAATATTCCCTGGTGCACAAGTAATCGGTGATGTTGAAATTGGCGAAAACTGTTCCATTTGGCATGGGGCGGTTATTCGAGGAGATGTAGGACCTATAAGAATCGGTAAAAACTCCAATGTGCAAGACAACTGTGTTCTTCACACTTCAGCAAACTTGACTCTTAAAATTGGAGACAACGTGTCCATAGGACATGGCGCTGTAGTGCATGGATGTGAAATTGATGACAATGTTCTTATAGGAATGAATGCCACTGTCTTAAATGGCGCTAAGATTGGCAAGAACTCAATTGTAGGTGCTGGAGCGGTGGTTAGCGAGAATAAGGTATTTCCAGAAAACAGCTTAATATTAGGCATTCCTGGAAAGCTTATTAAGGAAACTACCCAAGAACAAAGAGACCATATTATTTGGAATGCATCCCACTATGTTGAACTTGCAAATGAATACGATGAATAAAACATCTGATTCAAACTGCAATGAATATGATGAAGAAATTCATCTATTCATCAACTTTTTTTATAGATCATTAAAATTTAAAATTCATCTTATCATAATGCTAATTATATAATGGCTAAAAAAAGATTAAAAAAAGTATTCTAGAAGGTAAAATAATGAAAGTACGAAAAGAAGTAGAGGAATTAGACCCATATGTTCCTGGAAGATCAAAAGAGGAAATTGCACAGGAATTTGGAGTGAAAAAGGAAGACATCATCAAATTGGGATCTAATGAAAATCCATGGGGACCATCTCCAAAAGTAAAGGAAGCCATTGAAAAAGAACTTGCAAACATCAACAGATACCCTGAATCTGATTTGGAAGAGCTAAAAAGGGAATTTGCAAGATACTCCAATGTAAAGCCAGAACAGATAATCGTTGGAGGAGATGGTGCAGATGAGCTTATTGACACTTTAGCAAAAACCTTCATTGAACCAGGTGACGAATTTATTGTCCCTTTACCTTCTTACATGTATTATGAGTTCTTATTCAAGCCATACGGCGCCATTCCAAATTATGCAAAATGGGATTTGGAAACAAATACCCTCGATTTGGATTCTGTACTCAATGCAATAAATGAAAAAACAAAAATGCTATTCCTATGCACTCCAAATAACCCTACTGGAGCATTGATTTCACAAGAGGAGTTAAGAGCAATTCTCGATAAAACAAGTAAATCCAAAGGGGGAGTGTGTGATGCAGTAGTTGTAATAGATGAAGCATACTTTGAATACTCCTTAACCAACAATGTAAACCTTTTAGACGAGTATGATAATATTTTCATTCTTAGAACAATGTCTAAAGTAATGGGACTTGCAGGAATGAGAATAGGCTATGGTATTTCAAGCAAGGAAATCATCGAATTCATGCACAGAATCAAACCAGTTTTCTCACTTACAAAACTTTCCTACATAGCTGCTCTCACTACAATAAAGGACACAAAATACATTGAAAAATCAATTAAGGATGGAATAGAAAGCAGAGATTTCCTTTATGATGAGATATCTAAAATGAAATCCGTTAAAGTCTATAAATCCTATTCCAATTTCATGTTGATTGATATCCATGATACTGGATACACCGCTGCAGAGATTACAAGAGAATTCATGAAAAGAGGCATGATTGTAAGAGATTGCACCTCATTTAAAGGATTGGATGAATATTACTTTAGAATAAGCATTTGTACATTGGAAGAGGATAAGAAATTCTTAAATGTCATGAGAGAAATTTTAAATGAATAATTTAATATGGAATAACGATTAATCAATAAATGAAACAATCCCCAATAATTAGATTATTAAATTATTAAATTATTAAATTAAAAATACTAACTAAAGATTAAAGGTTTGATAAAATGGAATATAGCGTTACAGTTACATCATCAATTGAATATCCAAAAAATATGTCTTTTGTAATATTCTTAGCAAAATGTCCTCTCAGATGTCCTTATTGCAGCAATAGCGAAATATTGGAAGAAGGAACTGAAATCAGCTTGGATGAGATATGCGAAAAGATTGATGATTCAGCAATGTTTATGGATGCTGTTGTTGTTTCAGGTGGAGAGCCTTTAGTCCAATATGAAGACGTGATTGAAATCTTCAAATATGTTAGGGAAATTGGTCTTAAGACCAAATTGGATACAAGTGGAGTTTACCCTGACAGACTCCAAAAAATATTGGATTTAGGATTAGTGGATTATGTGGCTATGGATGTTAAGGCTCCATTCAACAAATACAATGAAGTCATCAATGCAGACATTGGGCAAAAGGTAAAGGAATCTATGGAAATCGTAAATGAATATGAGGATATCACTTTAGAATGCAGAACCACTTATTGCCCTAAATTGCTCACTGAAGAAGACCTTTTTACAATAGTTGATGAGGTGGAATGTGATTTGTACACCATCCAGCAATTTAGAAACCGATGCGTTTTAGATGAATCATTGGCAGAAGCAGAAGAGCCAAATCCTCATGACATGGAAGATATTGCAAAAAGGATCAAAGAGGCATATCCTAATCAGGATATAAATGTAAAAACTGCAGAATTTGGTCAAAAAAGCATTTAAACAGTTAATTTAAAATAATTCATACTCACGAATTAATCCAAATTATCAAATTAATCCAAATTATCAAATTAATTTAAATCAATAAACTTAAATTTAAAATTGAATCTAAAAAATAAATAGATAAGTTTATTAATTTTTCAATAAAGATAATAATATAATTAAGATTACTTAATTATTTATTTTAGACTATTTTTTATTAAAAGTCTCCAAAAAAGGGTGATAAAATGCCAATCATGTCCTTTGGAAGTCAGAACATAAATATAATCACAAATAAAAAAGCCATGACTATAAGGAAACTATGGAAAACACCTTTAAAAGTTGGAGATAGGCTTCATTGCTATTGGAATTTAGCATCTAAAGAAAAGAAGAAAATTTTTGAAGCGCAAGTTACTGATGTGAAAACACTGCCTTTCAAAGAAATAAAAAACAATGATAAGTTAGCTCAAGAGGAAGGATACGAGGATTCCAAGGAAATGATTAAGGAATTTAAGAAAATGTATCCTGATGGAATCTCTGATGACGATTTGTTCCAAGTGATCTATTTTGAAAAACTAGACATCAATAAATGGAAAGGGGAAAAAATCGACCAAAAAGAGATGATTACCCAAAGGGCAGACATTTTATTCGATACAGGGAAATATGACAAGTCTGTCTTGTGCTATAATGCCGCTTTGAAAATAGATCCTAATGATGTTTATCTATTAAACAAGAAAGGAGACAATTTAAGCAGACTTGACCGTTTTGATGAATCCATTGAATGTTATGACAAGGCTTTGGAAATAGAAGGGGATAATGAATATATCTGGAACAACAAGGCAATAGCTATGCTTAACTCTGGAAATATAGAGGAAGCGCTTGAAGCAAGTGATGGTGCATTGAATGCAAACCCTAACAATCCAGTGGTTCTTTATTGGAGAGGATTCATTTTGGAAATCCTGGCAGAATTCGATAAGGCCTTAGAGGTTTATGACAAATTGATAAGAATCGATGACACCAATCCGGAAGTTTGGAATGCACGTGGAAATGTATTGACTGATATGGAAAGGCCTGAAGAGGCATTGGAAGCATATGACAAGGCTTTGGAATTATGTTTGGAAGATTCAGAAATAGATGCAACAGCACAAAACAGAAAAGGAAACGCTCTTCTTGATCTTGGTAGATTTGAAGAGGCAATTGAATGCTATGACAAGGCAATAGACCTTGAGCCAAGAAACACATCATTCCTCCTAAACAAGGGAGTTGTCTTAATGGAACTTGACAGATTCGATGAAGCTGAAATCCTTTTCACTAAAGTTCTTGCTCTTGACCCATCAAACGATGATGCAAGAGTTCTAAAAATGGAATGTTTGGAAAATATGTAACTACTGTTTTTAAATTTCTTATCCGTATTCAATATTTTAATCTATTTGCTAATTTTATTGATTTGCTATTTTTACTATTTTTTTACTAATTTAATACTTTTTTACTAATTTTTATTATCTATTTTTTACTATTTTTTACTATTTTTGACTACTTTTATGATAATTAATTAGTTTATGGATAGATTACTATATTAATAATAAATAAAAAATGAATTTGAATTAATTTAATTAAAATAATAATTAATTAAAAATAGGTTTACTATATATAGCTATATTTTAATAATAGCTAAAATTAAAATAATGAAAAGAAAAATTTATCTAAAAATCAAAACTCCAAATTATCAATTGCCTTTGCTAATTTTTCACTTAAGCCATATGTTTTTTCCATTGGCTCATATGAATAGGTTTCATAAACAATTGTTGGAATTCCGCTTTCTACAACAGGAAGTGTAATGTAAGGAGGGCTTGTCCTATACTCCGGCGCATAATAAACAAATTCATCAATTTCATCCAATAATATATTCAGGAAATCTGTTGAATCATCATCAAATCCTGGAGCAAAAATGAAGTTGGTCTTTTCATATGTTCCAAGCCCTTTTAGCCCCTTATTGCTATGAATATCTGCAAAGAAATCATACTTGTTATCTATTATATGTGGTGCTGCAAACTCTTGAGCAAGCAATTGGCCATCCATACGGCCTTCTGTTTCCACGTCAAGCTCACCCACCACATTTATATTGTAAATATAATAGGAATATTTCAATCTGCCTTCTTTATCCCATTCAACTATTGTATCGAACAATCCCCTATGGGCCTTGCTTTCCATTGGATGCATACCAATTAGGTAAGCTATTTTAATGTCTGAATCAGCATTTCCAAAAGGCCCATGAAGATGAACAGTCCCCAAGTCATTTTCTCCAATCAATTCTGCATCATATAGTGAAGAATCCACTTTTGCTTCATCTGTAGGCTCTTGAGTATAATTTTTCTTAAACATTTCCACATCTCACTTAAAAACTGTATTAAAATTCCAAATTATCAACTACATCTACAAACTTATTCATCAAATCATAAGTTGTGTTGATTGGCTCATAACAATATGTTTCATAATTCACAGTTGGAATCCCCGCTTGCTCTGTAGGCAATGTGATATACGGTGGACTTGACTGTGCACTTGGGAAATAGTAAACCAACTCGGGCATTTTATTTAAGATCTTATTTACAAAGGCTTCTGACTTTTCATCTTGACCTACTGCAAATACAAAATTGGTTTCTTCATAAGTTCCGGAAATCATCCCCTTATTGCTGTGAACATCTACAAAAAGGTCATAATCGTTGCTGATTATATGAGGAGCTACAAACTCCTGAGCAAGAAGCTGCCCATCCATTCTGCCTTCATCATCAGCATCATAATTAGTTACATTGATTTTGTAGATATAATAACAATAATTCAAAGAACCGCTTTTGGAATTTACAGTGTCAAACAATGCCTTATGCGCCTTGCTTTCCAATGGATGCATACCGATTGAATAAGCTATTTTAATGTCTGAATCTGTGTTTCCAAAAGGACCTAACAATTCCACAGATCCTAACTCATTACTGCCGAGGATCTTGGAATTTACATTAGATGAATCTATTTTAGCTTCAGCTGTTGGCCCATCGGGATATGATTGATTAATATTGATAGCATTATCAACATTGACAATGCCTCCATCATTAGAATTGTTTGAATTATTAACAGATATTGCATATCCGAAAAAAACAATAGCTATCGCTAATATAATCACTAAAATAAGTATCAGTTTTGATTTGTTGTTATCTGGTATCATATTCTCAAAAATAGTGAAATGAAAGCTATTGAAATAGCTTTTTAAAAATTTGAAAACTTAAATTAATTTTTGTATTTCTCTACCAAACTGATTCCCCAATTTGCCATTTCATCAGCTTTTTCCTGGGAGTCAGATTCAGCAAAGCATCTGAATATTGGTTCAGTGCCTGAAGGCCTGATGATTACCCAACCATCATCCTTTAGGATTTTAACCCCATCAGTTGTATCAAGCTCGAAATCAGTTGTTTCCTTGATTTCATCTGCAATATTTGCCATGACTTCCTTCTTTAAGTCATCAGCACACTCAACTTTCAATTTTTCCTGATAATAAACCGGAAGCTCTGCTACAAGCTCGGATAATGGTTTATCTTCCTTAACAAGAATTTCAAGTATTTTAGCTACAGTCATAGCTGCATCCCTTCCATATATGAAGTCTGGGAAAATGAGCCCTCCATTTTCTTCACCGCCGAACAATCCATCAGTACATTTAAGCTTTCTTGCAACAAGCAAATCTCCAACAGCAGTGGCTATCACTTCACCGCCGAACTCCTCTGCAATGTCATAAATAGCTTGGGAAGTAGCTACGGTAGTTACAATGATTCCTCCACCATTTTCCTTTAGCATATGCTTTTCAACAAGGGCAAAGGTCTTATCCCCTAAAATGAAGTTTCCTTTCTCATCTATGCAAATGGTCCTATCTGCATCACCATCATGAGCAAGGCCAATGTCTGCACCTAAATTTTTAACGGTAGCAATTAAGTCCTGGAGATTTGGTTCAATTGGCTCAGGGTCTCTTCCTGGGAAGAATCCATCGGCTTGACAGTTGATGGTTGTTACCTCACAGCCTAATTCCTTAAGGATATAAGGTGCTGTATAAGAACCTGCTCCTGAACCGCAATCAACTACAACCTTAAGTTTTCTGTTTCTGATTGCTTCAGCATCAACTCTTTTTATGGTCTCTGCAATATATTCCTTGATTATGGTGTCATTGGTAAAGCATTCTCCAATCTTATCCCATGAAGCCCTATTAGGATCTGAGTCAAAGTATAATTTTTCAACCTCAATTTCCATATCATCTGGAGTTCCTATACCAAACTCATCTACGAATTTAAGGCCATTGTATTTTGGAGGATTATGAGAAGCGGTTACAATAATTCCACCATCATAATAGTTTCTTACAGCATATTGAATAGCAGGAGTTGGAAGAATTCCCAAATCCACAACATCACATCCAGAAGAGAGCAAACCTGCAGTAATTGCATATTTAAGCATTGGAGTGCTTGTTCTTGTATCCCCTCCAATAGCTACAGTGCCTTGAACAATTGATCCATAACTTGCTGCAAGACGTGATGCGAATTCTGGAGTCAATACATCATTTGCAGTTCTTCTTACACCAAATGTACCGAATAATCTTTTTTCTACCATTTTATGACCTTTATAAAATTAATAAATGATTAAATTTTTAATATTTTAAATACTTTAAATCTAAATATATTTTTGTTTATGAAGTTTAAATATTTTATTAAAAATTAAGCTAAGAAACCAATTTGATTGAATTTGAATTGGATAAAATCAGTTCCATTGAAGACTTGTATTCTGTTATGCTGCCAATTACCTTAACTTTATGATTCCTAAAGCTGTCTAAATCATTTCCCGCATCCTTAAGTTCCACTAATGTCGATTCAAATATGATCAGATTTATCTTTCCAGTACCATCATTCAACTCCATAAAGCAAGAGCTTCCACTTGAAGACTCCTTAATCGATTCAATCACTCCAGTAACCGCTACAGTTTCCCCAATATTGTTTCTTGTAATATCCTTTATTTGAATTTCCTTTGGTTCTATGTAAGATGCAAAAACCAGCATCCCAATAATTCCAACAAGAGATGTGATCAATGCCACCTTAAATATTAACTTATCATTCAATTCCATATTATCACCAATATTTAAAATCATGAATTATAAATTTTTAAGTAATTAAACTGATTTATTTTGAAAATAACATATAAATATTACTTAAAATTAAAAAATAAGTTTTATTATTATTAGAATATTATTTTAAACTTATTATAATAATTTAAAATGATATTAATAATAAAAATGTATGAAAAAATTTAGTGACAATGCAACAATGAAAAACTAAAAAATAGAAAAAAAGAAAAGAAAAAAAACTAAAAGAAAGAAAACAGAAAAAAAATAGAAAAAAAGAAAAGAAAAAAAACTAAAACAAAGAAAACAGAAAAAAAATAGAAAAAAAGAAAAGAAAAAAAACTAAAAGAAAGAAAACAGAAAAAAATAGAAAAAAAGAAAGAAAAGAAAACTAAAAGAAAGAGAATAGAAAAAATATTTAAAAAAATAATTAATTTAAAGATTTATTGGCCATCATACATTGATTCCAATCTTTCAATTGTATCAATGTCCTCTACTCCCTTATCTGTCCTTATGCTTTTTACAATTGGGAAACGTAAAGAGTATCCTGCAGGATATTCTGGACTTTTTACAATCTCACTGTATTTTATTTCTAAAACAATTTTTGGCTGAACAGTAATGTGAGTTCCCTTTTCTGAGATTATAATTTCCTTCATTTGTTTTGTTAGATTTGCCAAATCATCATCTGAAAGTCCACTTCCAATCTTTGTGATGGTTAGCAATTCTCCGTATTCATCACGAAGAGCAATCTCATAAGACCCTATAAACTCTCCTCTTTTACCCATTCCCTTTGTTCCTCCAACAATAACGGCATCCAATGTTTCAGGTTCTGCCTTGAACTTCAACATTTTCTTTCCACGAATTCCAGGAATATATGGTTCAGAACAGTTTTTAATCATGATCCCTTCATGTCCACCGGCTATGGATTTATTGAATAGCTCTACAGCATCATCTATGTTTTCAGGACCTACTTTTACAATATCACTGAGGTTCAATTCATCAATTGAACAGTCCACAGCATTTTCCAAGATTTCCCTACGCCTAATGATAGGTTCATCAACCACAGGCTCCTTAAAGTATAGCAAATCGTATAAAAATATTTTTATAGGGACATTCTTCATTGCATCATGGATATCATATTTCCTTCTGACTCTTTGCAATACTGTTTGGAATGGGAGAGGCTTTTCATCATTAAATCCTACAATTTCCCCTTCAGCAATAAAGTCCTCATCTGGAAAACCTCTTCTGATGAAGTCAACTGCATCAGGGAAAGCATGGGTTACGTTTTCCAAACGGCGAGTGAATAATGTGATTTCATCACCTTTTTTATGAAATTGAGTACGGAAACCATCATATTTAGTCTCACAAAGTGCACAACCCATTTCTTCAATGCTTATATCAATACCTTCAGAAAGTTGTGCAAGCATTGGCTTTACAGGTCTTCCTGGAACCAAAGTTAATTTTTTAAGCCCTTCTTCCCCTTCTTCCTTTGATACCTTTGCAACAAGCCCTAAATCATTTGTCAACATATGAGCCCTTTCAGCAACAGCTTTATCAACATCAAATGCTTGGGATATCGCATCACGGATGATTCCTTCTCCTACACCAATCCTAAGCTCTTCCAAAATGGTTCTGCAAATGTATTTTGCTTCCTTACCGGAAGCAGAAGATAAAAGTTCGAGAATATTTGAGATTTTACGGGCAGTGGATCTGCTTCCAGATATTGTTGCCAATTTTCTTAATTGATTATAAACAAATTTGACAGTTAAAGGTTGTGAGAAAAATGTCATTTGAGCCTTTTTGGCATAGAGCTTTTCTGCAGCCGCTCCAATGTCCCCTTCATCACGAATGGCATCTTCAACTGCATCTACAGAAACGCCTACAGCATCTCCAACCGCTTTCATAACAAGCTTATCGCCTATTCCCTGTTCCTCTTCGCTCCAAGAAGGGAAAACGCTACCTAAAGCCATTAAAGTGATTTTCTCCAAATCATCCTCTTCAACTGTTTTGAAAAAATCCGCTAAAATATCTGTTTTTTCCAATCTTTTTGTAGTGGCACCTAATGCCTCATAAACATTAACAAGTTCTTGATATTTCATTTTCCCACTCCCAAGAATCCTAAGAATTTTATTTAATTTATTTTAAAATCTTAGTGATAAAATCATCTAATTATAAAATTGATCTAAAAATCTCCCTTAGCTATTTTAACTGCACAATACTCTCCACACATGGAACACATTTCATCATCATCAAGTTCACATTTGTTCCTATAATGTCTTGGCTTGACATTGTCAAAAGCCAGATTGAACTGGCCTTCCCAGTCAAAGTTTTTCCTTGCAGTTGCCATTTCAACTTCCTTCTCCCATGCAGTTTCCAAACCTAAGGCAACATCAGCCGCTTGGGCAGCAATCTTGCTTGCAATAACTCCTTCCTTGACATCTTCGAGGGATGGCAATGATAAATGTTCTGCAGGTGTTACATAACATAGGAAATCAGCTCCGCTTGAAGCGGCAATAGCTCCTCCAATAGCGGAAGTGATATTATCGTAACCCGGTGCTAAATCTGTAACTATCGGACCTAAAACATAAAATGGCGCTCCGTGACATAATGTCTTTTGAATTTCCATATTGGACCTGATTTGATTTAATGGAACATGCCCAGGACCTTCAACCATAGTTTGAACTCCCGCTTCCTGAGCTCTTTTTACAAGTGTTCCCAGTGTAACCAGTTCCTGAATCTGGGAAGTGTCTGTTGCATCGGATAAGCATCCTGGACGAAGCCCATCACCTAAGGAAAGTGTGATGTCATATTCCAAAGCAATTTCAAGAAGGTAATCATAATTTGCATACAATGGGTTTTCCTTTTCATTATGCAAAATCCATGAAGCAAGGAAAGTTCCCCCTCTGCTTACGATACCCATCATTCTTTTAGCTTTCTGTAGCTTTCCAACCAAATCCTGATTAATCCCACAGTGAAGGGTCATGAAATCAACACCATCTTTTGCCTGATGTATGATTGATTCCCATATGTCATCCTCATCCATTTCGATGATCTCATTGCCTTTATTTAATGTAATAACTCCCGCTTCATAAATCGGAACAGTTCCAATAGGCACATCTACAGAGTTCATTATCTTTTCCCTAAACTCCAATAATTTAGGGCCGGTACTTAAGTCCATAATTGCATCTGCACCAAAATCAACTGCAAGCTTTGCCTTTTTGATTTCAAGATCAATATCCTCTATTTTACTTGATGAACCAATATTTGCATTGATTTTAGTGGTTAATCCTTTTCCAATACCGCAAGCTTTTGTATCTCTTCCAATATTCTTTGGTATTACGATAGTTCCATTGGCCACTCCTTTCAATATCTTATCTGCATCTATCCTTTCAAATTCTGCAACAGCTTTCATTTCAGGGGTGATGTTTCCTTTCTTAGCTTCAGTCATCTGTGTCATTAAAGCACCTTTAATAATTTAAATCATTTTTAATTTTAAAATACAATTGTAATAATTACATAAGATTATTAACTATAACATATTAAATTATGTAATTTATTATTTAATTAATTTGTTATCATGAAATAATTTTTAGTGAAAAAATAATGAGAAAATAAAATGTTGTTGACATAATCAACAAATCAAATATGAGAAAATTAATTGTTGGTGATATGCTAAACTAAATAAAATAATAAAAAAATTAAGAAAAATTCTACAAGTTTTATTAAAGAACATGAAAAAATCATAACTGGATAAATATTAAAAATAAAAATGAACAAAACTATATTAAAACTAGATAAAATATTGAATTTTACTAGGTTAAATCTAAAAAAATTGAATAAACAATATTTAAATAATTGAAATACTAAATAATTATATAACCAACAAAAGTTGAAAAAACTAACTTATAAAATTAGATTCAACAAATTGGTTGAAAAATTTTTTAGGAGAATAAAAATGAAAAACTATTTCGACATTAAAGACAAAGTTGCACTCGTAACTGGTGCTTCCTCCGGATTAGGTTGGCAAATCGCTCAAGCTTTCGCAAGCCAAGGTTGTAAAATGGCATTATTCGCAAGAAGAGCTGAAAGATTAGAAGAAAACAAAAAAATCTTAGAAGATGAATATGGCTGCGAAGTAATGTATGCGGTAACTGATGTAGGTGACGTAGACAACATTGCAGAATCTGTACAAAAAGTAATGGATGCATACGGAAGAATCGACATCTTAGTAAATGCAGCAGGTATTGGAAACAACTTAATGGTAGTTGACCAACCTAAAGAAAACTGGGACAGCATTATCGGTATCAACTTAAGCAGTGTATACTACATGTGTAAAGCTGTCGGAGAAATAATGATCAAACAAAACTACGGTAAGATCATTAACATCGGTTCTATCCACAGTAGAGTTATCTTCCCTGGTGGAGGTATTAGTGCATACTCCTCTGCAAAAGGTGGAGTAATGAACTTAACCAAAGACTTAGCTGTAGAATGGGCACAATACAACATTACCGTAAACGCAATTGGTCCTGCAGTATTCAAAACCGAATTAACCGAAGACTCAATTGAATTGCCTGGATTCATGGACCTCATTAAAGCATACTGTCCAGCTGGCAGATTAGGTGAACCTGGTGAATTAGACGGTCTCGCAATTTACTTAGCATCTGACGCATCCAGCTTCTGTACCGGTCAATTAATCTGTGTTGACGGTGGATGGACTGCAATATAATTAAAAAAAAAAACAGTATTAATAATGGATGGGCTATTAAAGTCCCTCCATAATTTATTATTTAAAATAAACACTCTTTTTAAAACTATTTAAAACTATTCAATACTATTTTAAGACTATTACATCCCTTTTTTATAAAAATAATTTAAGAATTCATTGTTTTATTGTTTACGAATAAAATAAATATTTAAAAAAATATGATTATAGCGACATTAGCCACTATAATCTGCATCCAAGATTGCTTCAAAATGATATTTAGGATATTTATTTCTTATTTCATCTAAAATCTTCTCTTTTACTTCATGACTATTTGCCTCAAAATCAATAATCAAGTCAAATGTAATCAGATTAATATCATCATCCAGATAGAACCCATGCATCTGCAAGACTTCCGGATATTTGGCTACAATCCCTTCAAGAGTTTTCTTAACTTCCCTTACCTCTTCATTGCCTGTATTGGAAGCATATATGCCGACAGTCAATATGATGCCGAATTCAGCATAGATTGCATAGACAATCTGTCTGGTTAACTTATGAATATCCTTTGCAGTCAAATCATCCCTTAACTCCACATGAACGGAACCCATCATTTGTGTCGGCCCGTAATTATGCAAAGTCAAGTCATAGACTCCCCTCACTTCATCAAATTCACCAATCCTATCCTTAAGCTTGTCTGTTATCTCACTGTCGACACGGTCTCCAATCATGCTGCTTAAGGTTTCAGATAGCATTTCAATAGCTGCCTTGATGATGACAAATGCAATTATGGTTCCTAAAATACCTTCCAAACTTATATGCCAAATTAAACTGATGATAGCTGCAACTACTGTAGAAAGGGATAGAACCGCATCAAAGAGTGCATCACTACCGGATGCAACCAATGACTGGGAATTTATTTCCTTACCTTTCCCTTTAACATATCTTCCCAAAAGGAACTTTACAACTACCGCTACAGCAATGATGAATATTGAAACAAAACTGTAATCTGCAAGGACCGGATTGAATATCTTTGGAACAGATTCCTCTAAAGCGGTTATACCTGCAAGAAGAACAATCACTGAAATGATTACAGATGAAAAATACTCTATCCTCCCATAACCATATGGATGATCCTTATCTGGAGCCTTAGCCGCTAATTTTGTCCCAATAATTGTAATTATTGAAGATAAGGCATCAGTTAAATTGTTTACTGCATCCAATGTGATTGCAATACTGTTTACCATGATTCCAATGGTTGCCTTAAATGCAACAAGAATTAAATTCACCAGTATTCCGATGACACTGGTTTTGACTATGATCTTATCCCTATCCATAAACATGTCCCCATTGATTAATAAAGAAATACTTAATTATAGTTATATATATGTCAAATAAAATATAATTTGCCATTTTAACTTAATATAATTGATGATTTTACTAAGTTACCACCTTTCATTAAACCTTACTGCTAAAACTTTTAACTTAATATAATTGATGCTTTTACTTTGAAGCTGAGAAAATAGATTTTCATTAATGATTCAAATACTAAATCTAGTTAATGAATGTTAAAAAATTTAAAAATTTATAGAAAAACAACAAACCAAACCAAAAAAATATAGAAATAATTAAAAAAAGTTATTTAAAAAGTGAACAATACCATAAATAATGCTGAAAATTTATATAAAAAAATAATGAAGATTAAAAAAACTATACATTAAATTATTAAATCTCCATTAAATTATACAATATTCAAATTTTATCAATACATTTATATAGTAAAAGGGAGTTATTAATTAACAAGGTAAACTTCAGGTGATATCATGCGTAAAAATTCAGTTTTCAATCAAGAAAACAGTTATCTAAACTCCTGGTATAATATAACAAAGGGATTTGGAGAATTCTTTAAAGAGAGAAGTGCAGCTTTGGAAATCAATCCTGCTGAAGCAATGTTCTTATCAAAAATTTATTACAATGATGGAATTAGCCAAAGGGAAATTGCACATAGCTTAATTGTTTCTGAAGCAAACATCACAAAAACATTTAAGAAATTAGAAGAAAAGGAATTGGTTTATAAGACTGTTGATGAAGAAAATAACGCTCGTCGTAACTTACATTTAACTGAAAAAGGGGAAGAAACCTTTGAAAAATGTATAGAAATATTCGGAGAATTCGATGAAATCACTTTTGAAGGATATGATTCAGAAGAGAAAGAAAGAATGGAGAAACAATTGAAAAAAATCTCCGATAAATCTTTGAACATTATTAAAAAATGATCTTATTCCCTCAAACACCATACTGGAATCATTTTATAACTCTTTTGAAAGTAAGACTAATTTAAAATTTATATTAAAACTAATTTAAAAAAAATAAGAGCAATTAAAATTTTTATTATAACTAATTTAAAATTTATATTAAAACTAATTTAAAAAAAATAAGAGCAATTAAAATTTTTATTATAACTAATTTTAAAAAAAAATAAAAAAGAAAAAAAGAAGAAAATAAATTTTATTTAAGCATCAATCTCTAATTCTTCATTTTTTGAAGGTGCTTCAATGGTAATTTTCTTAGCTTTTTCTTCATCTAAATCAATTACCAATGCATCCTCTTCCAATGCTCCAGGATCTTTTTCAATACATTCCTTTACTTTTGCAGTGATTGCTCCACCGTCTTCGTTGTCAATCATATCAACAAGTTCTACTTGTTGCTGGAATCTTTCCACTCCCTCCATTGGAATGTTTTCTACAAATGGAATAGCTCCAGTAGCTCCTGTGATTTTCTTTTTCTCAGGGTCGCAACCGTTTTCATGCAATGCTTGAATACTTTGACCTGTAATATGGCCTTGCACTTCAGCTCCACAAAGAATCAGGAATCTGATGTTTGGGTTTGAAATGATGTTTGCTACAACCTTTTCAATACCTAAGTTTTCAGTCTTGCAAGGACCGGCAATAGCTGCACCAGCAGCAGCGGGAATGTCCTCATTGTGAGATGCCAAAGTAGTCACTGCTACAGGACTTTCCGGATCTCCAACAATATAATCTCCACTTACAACAGGCCAATTATCTGCGGCAGGTTTTTTATCTGCCATAATATCATCCTCCAAATTTAATCTAAGCTAATTTTTAATGTTTAAACTATCAAAATATAAATCCCTTAAAATATGAAAACTAATTAAATGATTAATTAAGTTCCATAGGAAATCAACTACAAATAAATGTATACTGAAAAGAGTATTTAAATATTTTGTCACTTAAGATGTATAAAAAGTAAATTAGACTTTAAAAACCAATAATCCCTCATAAAATTTATTAAAAATATGAATTAAACATTTTATAATGTTTTTTGGAAAAATAAATAAATTATAATTGATTATTTTATAAAATAAACCTTATAAATAATAATTTAAAAATAGCTAAAAAAGAAAAATATTGAAAGAATAGAAAAAGGAAAATTAATCAATGAAAATTGATAATGAAAAATAGAATAATAAAAATGATAATAAAAAATATAATAATAGAGATGATGAATAAAAATTGATAAAAAAGATTAAGAAAATAGACTAAGAAAGTAACTAAGAAAATAAATTAGGAAAATTGAAATAAAAAAAAGAAATGATTTATTAATTAATTATGAATTAATAAAACATCTTTTTCACATTCTTTAAGTACATTTTCAGCTACACTTCCAAGAACAAACTTGTGAATGCCGCTTACACCTGAAGATGCAATGATGATTAAATCACAGTCTTCATCTTCAGCAACTTTATTGATTTGTTCAGATGGGAAACCTGATTTTACTATGGTCCTGACATTAAAACTGTCATCAAAGCAATCTGCCATGGCTTTTACATTATCCTCAGCTTCCTTTACAGCTTCCTTATTTATTTTCCTAACATCTTTTGTTCTATGAAAAGCGGTTTTTCTTATTTTAATAGCAACAGAGAGAATTATAATTTCCCCATCTTCCGCCAATACATGCTTAGCTCTTTCAACTTCACGTAAAGAGTGTTCAGATCCATCAGTTGGTAACAAAATTTTTTTATACATAATTCCACACTTTATTTTAAAAATACTATTTAAATTTAAAAATATTTTTCCTAATAATATATTTGATTTAACTTATATAAGTATATTATCAATTCATTCGATAATACATCAACAAAGTTAACGAGATTGTTTATCTTTGACTTAAATATTTATGAGTTTGAACAGATAATTTGATATTTTCTAAACGAGGGAAATTTTCCCTAATCAAATCAGCCATTAGAGAGTCCTTGCTGAATTCCCCTTGCAGCCAGATTGTCTTATCATAGCCATACTTGTTTTTTATTGAAATCACTTCATCTATATCTTCCTTAGAAGTAATTACAAACTTAAAGAAAACATTATCATATTTATAATAATCTTCAAAGACCCTTTCCTTATCTTCCTTTGGACTTACTACATATTCAATTTCAGGAAGATATTCAAAAATGGAACCGTTTGTCTCAAGCTGAATCTTAATGTCTTCAGGAAGCCCCTTAATCAAACGCTTTATCTCTTCCATCTGTAAAGTAGGCTCTCCACCGGTTATGACTAATAAGTTTATATTATTGAACTCCATCTGAGTCATTAGAATCTCTGCAACGTCATCAACAGACAGCATTTCATATGTTGAGATATCAGTATCACACCACTGGCAATTTAAATTGCATCCATATAACCTTAAAAAGGTTGCAGGAGTTCCTATGTAAGGCCCTTCCCCTTGAAATGATGTGAATATTTCACTAACCTTAATTTCAATCACCTACTTTAAAAACTCTATACCTTAAAGAATCCGATTTAAATCCTAATTAGCAATTTAATCTAAGTTATTCCATAGGTTCGTAAGTTACACCAGTTTCAGGAGTTTCATAAACTCCAACACTTACCAAACATTCTATTTTAGGTTTTAATCCATCATAGAAGAATTTGCTCATTACTTCCATTGTAGGGTCTTCGCAGTCCATGAACTCATTTAAATTCAAATGGTCCACTCCTATGAAATCATTAAAGATCGCTTCAATGTCATAGGTGTCCATAATCATGTTTCTATAATCCAAGTCCTTATATGGGGCCTTTAAGGTTAAGATAACCTTATATTGGTGTCCATGCCACTCTGTACATTTTCCACCTTGATTCTTTAATTTGTGACAACCATAAATCCTATGTTCTGATACTAATGTTAACATAAATATAACCTCCGTAACTAATAAAAATTTCTAATCAACATTATTTATTTTAATTTTATTAATTCGATTGATTTTAATTGATTTAATTAATCCATTCCCAATTCCTTTTTAGCCTCTTCAATGGCTTTTATCCTTGACTTGCAGCTAAAGCATTCACCACAAGGAGTTCCATCATTATTTACATAACAGCTCCATGTCTTTTCTATTGGCACACCTAAGTTCAAGGCAAGCTTTACAACATCTTTTTTGTCTGTATCAATAAATGGAGCGCATACTGGAATGTATTCATAGTTATTGACTTTATTCAGTTCGTTTATTTGCTTTAGGAACTCTGGAGTGGTGTCTGGATAATCACCGACATCTGCCTTGATTGCACCGTAATAGACCTCTTTCTTATTGTTGCTTATTGCAAATGCGGTTGCAAGTTCAAGCAAAATTGTATTTCTGCTTGGCACAACAGTGCTTTTTGGCTCTTCAACATTGTCATTATCAGAATCAGTCAAGCTGCTTGAAAGCAAGTCTACAATATTCTCTATATCAAATACGAAATGAGGAACATCATTCATATTGCAGATTTCCACTGCCCTTTCAATTTCAATAGCTGCCTTCTGACCGTAATTGAAACTGAGTGCAGTTACCTTATTCCCCTCATTTAATAATTTATATAATAAAGTGGATGAGTCCAACCCTCCAGATAATATTAAAACTACATCTTTTGACATTTAAATCTCCATAAATAAAATTAATGAATATATAATATTATATTTCTGTTTTACAATACATTTAAAATTAATTATTAAACTGGTAAAAATAATTAAAATAATTAAAATAATTAAGATTAGGAAAATTATTAAAACAATTAAAATAAACTAAAAATCAAATTAATAAAATTGGATAAAAAATAAAAATTTTAAAAAAACTAAATAATTTAAAAAAAAACTAAATATTTTAAAATTAAAAAATAGGAAAAATAATGATTAAGATCAAATAAAAATTTCTAAATCAAAGGATATGGATGCTTGGAGTTACCTGTTTTCTTTTTAGGCCCACCTATCTTATCCAATCTTAATTTAATGAATTCCTCTCCTTTTTCACTTGCACCATAAATAGGGATTGAAGTTCCTACAGAGAATATGTCTTCTTCTTCAGCAATATCCCTTAAGTGCTTATTGGCACATGCAGTCACTGCATCACTTACATCGAAGATAAGTTCTGATTCTTCCCTTGAAAGTCCTGTTGTATGAACTGCAAATAAATAAGCGTTTACATCCTCATATTCCTTTTCCAATTCTCTAATGATTATTCCGTCTTCTGGAAATGCTATTGTCACGGCAATGTTCTTATATCCATTTTCAATAGCTAACTTGAATCCTTCGACTTGATCAATAGATGCATTCTCTTCATCAAAAACATGATTTGGCAAGAATTCGCCGATAAGCTCTGGAATTGGGCTGGTTTCAACAAGCCCTGAAACTCTTCCACCTACCCCTTGAGCAAGCTCGCTTTCTGTAATGAGAACTGTTCCACAGCCTTCACAAACCATCACAGCACAATCAATTATGTCATCAGCAAGCAAAGTAGACAAGATTTCAGAGATTCCAAAGGATAAGAAGTCCTTTAATCTCAATTGACGATTGGATTTGCACATTCCAAAATCATCTATTCTAAATTGAATGTTCTCTTCTATTTTATCCTTAGTTAATTTCTCTATCCCTCTATGCTTATGAAAGAGGGGACAGTATTCAATCATAGGTTCTCCTACATCAACGACTTTTCCATCCTGAACAGTTATTTTAGCCCTTCCTAAAGCTTCAATTACATGTTTATCCATAATAATCTTCCTTAAATCAATTAACAATCGTTAAAAACTTTTAAAGCTAATAATTAATTTATTTCTTTTTAGATAAATAGATTGTTAAATTTAGTCTAATTAAAAAAGTTGAAAAAATAGGAAAAATAATAAAAATAGATTGTTAAATTTAGTCTAATTAAAAAAGTTGAAAAAATAGGAAAATAAAAACAAAGGAAAAATAATAAAAAAAAGAAAAAGAAACAGAGGAAATGGATTAAAGATTGGATAAAAGGTATGAAAATCCATTCTTTAATCCATTACAATATATTATAGGTGTTTTAGTGTTTTCATATATGATATATTAAAAATGTACTTCGATTTATAGTGTGTTTTGTTGTTTGATTTGTGTGTTTATAATTTTAATTGAGCGATTGAATATGATTTATTAAGGAGGAAAAAAGTGATGGGATTGACCCAATTTAGTAGTATTGGACCAAATCTTCCACATCACTTACAGTTTTTGGCTTAACTTTTTCCATAGCTTCATCGAAGAATTTCGCTGAAACTTCGCTAGCTTCTATATTATCCCTTAATGCTAGCATAGCAGCCTCACGGCAGACTGCTTCAATATCCGCTCCAACATATCCTTCAGTGTTTTTAGCCAATTTCTTAAGCTTGACATCTTTTGCAAGAGGCATGTCTTTAGTGTGTACCTTGAATATTGCAAGTCTTGCATCTTCATTTGGAGCATCAACCTTAATGTGTCTGTCAAATCTTCCTGGCCTCATTAAACCGGGATCAATAATGTCCGGCCTGTTGGTTGCTGCAATGATTGCAACATCCTCCAATTCTTCAAGACCGTCAATTTCAGTCAATAATTGATTTACTACACGTTTGGTTACTCCAGAATCACCAGATTCTGCACCTCTTGAACTTGCGATTGAATCGATTTCATCAAAGAAGATTACAGTAGGAGCAGTTTGTCTTGCTTTTCTGAAGACTTCCCTTACACCTTTCTCAGACTCACCAACCCATTTGGACAAGAGTTCAGGTCCTTTGATTGCAATGAAGTTAGCTTCACTTTCGTTTGCCACTGCCTTTGCAAGCATGGTCTTACCAGTACCTGGAATACCATACAATAAGGTACCTTTAGGTGGCCTTACACCAAATTCCTTGAACTTGTCTGGGTATTTGAGAGGCCATTCTACAGCTTCTTTCAATTCCTGTTTAGCCTCGTCCAATCCACCGACATCATCCCAAGTTACATTTGGAACTTGCACAAGAACTTCCCTAAGTGCAGATGGTTGGATCTCTCTAAGTGCAGACTTGAAGTCTTCCTTGCTTACTACAAGTTTCTCCAATACTTCAGGAGGAATCTCATCATCAGCACCTAAATCAGGAATGATTCTTCTTACAACCCTCATAGCAGCTTCCTTAGCCAATGCTTCAAGGTCTGCACCTACAAATCCATGGGTTGTATCTGCCAAATCATCCAAGTCAACATCATCTGCAAGAGGCATTCCTCTTGTGTGGATTTCCATAATCTCTTTACGTTCTTCCTTATCAGGAACACCGATTTCAATTTCACGGTCAAACCTACCAGGTCTTCTAAGTGCACCATCAAGGGAATCAGGCCTGTTTGTTGCACCGATTACAACCACTTGGCCTCTGGAATTAAGTCCATCCATCAAGGTCAATAGCTGTGCAACGGTTCTTCTTTCCACTTCACCTTGAGTTTCTTCACGTTTAGGTGCAATAGCATCCAGTTCATCAATGAAGATGATGGATGGAGCGTTTTCTTCAGCTTCTTCAAAGAATTCCCTTAGGTTTTCTTCAGATCCGCCCACATATTTGCTCATGATTTCAGGACCGTTGATTACAATGAAGTGAGCATCACTTTCGTTTGCTACCGCCTTTGCAAGCAAGGTCTTACCGGTACCTGGAGGTCCATGCATCAATACTCCCTTTGGAGGAGCAATACCTAACTTATCAAATAATTCCGGTTTCTTGAGAGGGATTTCTATCATTTCCCTGACCTTTTTAACCTCATCCTTTAAACCGCCTATGTCATCGTAACTGATATCTACAAGATTGGATACGCCTTCCAATTTGGAAACATCTACTGGTTCCTCGTTGATTTCAACCTTAGTGTTTGGGCCGACTTTTACAACACCTCCAGGGCTAGTGCTTACAACTGCCAACTTGATTTGGCTCATTGCACCAATGCCTGGAACATTCATGATGTCATCAAAGATATCATCAAAGAAACCGCTTCCAACAGATCTTCTTTGAGGAGTTTTAATACCAGTATTTATCAAGTCCCCTTGAACCATTACTTGGTTTCTGAATGCTCTGTTGAAATCTCCACCAATCCTGATTCTTGCATCAATAGGAGCTAGAACTATTTTCTTAGCCTCTTTTGCTTCTGCCCTTTTAATGGTAACTTCCTCACCTATTGAAGCACCTGAATTCTTACGGGTTGTACCGTCTATCCTAATGATAGATTCCATGTCAGATTGAGAAGCTACAGCTACAGCTGCAGTGTGTTTTGATCCGATAATCTCAATCAAATCTCCATCTTTAAGGCCTAACTTAAACATAGATTCCATATCTAGTTTAGCAATGTTTTTACCTACATCTTTTTGAGATAATGTTTCTGCAACCTTGATTTTAAGTTCTACATCAGCCATAATCTTCAACTCCTTTTATTTTTTGTGAATGGTAATGAATAGATAAATATGATAATTAGCTAATTGGATCTTTAACTAAGATTTGCTTAGCTAATCTTGGTTACAAAGTAAAAGACCATTAATAATCATTGATGGCACAGAAATATCAATTGTTTAGAATTAATTTTAAAATTATTTATTTAATGCCTGAATCTAATCAATAATCCAAATAAAGTATTGGTCAAATACAAACAAATGAAATTTTAAAAACTTCAACAAATACATTAAAATTAAACTAAAGATTTAAAGACCATCAATTTATTTAAATAACCAAATAAATACAAATTAATCATCAATAAATAATTAAAGAATTAATTCTCGTTAAATCCCAATAATTCGCTTATTCAATTGCTTTAATCATTAATTATTTGATTTAATTAACCAAATAAAGAATTAAAAGAATTTATTAAAAATTTATCAACAATTATTAATGTAAATCTTTTAGTTAGTTTTTGTAACTAAATAATACTTGCACTTCATAGTATATAAAGGTTTCGATTTTATTAACAAAAAGTTATTTTAATTTAAAATTTGTTGAAATAATAAAAAATAGTTTAAAATAGTTTAATTTAAAAAAATAAAATTTAAAATTGTTTTTATTATTAAAGAAATAATTATATTCTTTTAAAATTAAAATAAAAGGATTAAATAAAAAATAAACTTTAGTTATTTTAGTAAAAAAATATGAGGAAAGCATAAGATAATTTGAATGAATAAAAACAAAAGGAAGTTGGAAGAAGATGGAAAAAGAAAATAATAGAAAAAGTCATTTTCAAAAAAGGGAATCAATTAATGATATTTACTCCTTCAATAAATGAATTGAAAATCCTTAAAGCATCTTCAATATCATCTTCATCTTCAATCAAAAGCATTTCAGAGTCATCAAACAGTTGCTTATCAAAGAATAATGACAATGAAGAGAAATTATCACATACAGTGAAAAACAATTCCAGATTATATTCAGTTAAATAAACATCAATTCTGCCTTCCTTAACTAAAGAATCAAAAATGTTTTCAAAGTCCTCTTCATAAATCAAATCTAAAATGGTTTCATTAGTGATTAACTTTAAATGACCTTCGTTTTTCAAAAGCGCACCCAAAATTAAATCTACATACATCTTTGAATAGAATGGCAAATCAATATTGATATCCTTGGACTGCCTTATTTTCTCAGAGTATATCCTAAAGGTCTTTGCAATGTCAACATTATCAGATTCTATTAGCTTAGAATTGTTCCAAATATTAATCTTTCTCATGAATTCAGGCGAAAATGAAACAACTGTATGCTTTTGCCAAAAGTCATGATGATTATTGATTGCATCCCATTATCAAATAAGTTTATAATATTCAAAGCAATCAGATAGCCAATATTGGACAATGAATAGGATTTGTCATATTTGACCACCAAATTCCTTTCAATCAATTCGTTCAATCCCCTTATCAGATTTCCAGGGTTCTTATCCAAATGCAAACGAATCTCTTCAAAAACTTTCTCCCCATCATATAAGTCTAGAATAAGGTTTAATCGAAGTTCTGATGTTAAAATATATCTTGTCAAATCAAATTGTTCATTAGAGAAATCCAAGACATTGAATAACTTAAATCTCATTTCAAGATTCCTCCATTAACTCATTCAATGAAATGTATTCGCTGCATAACTTTTCATATTCTTCAAAGAGGTTCCTGCCCCAAACTATTGCATCCTCATCTTCAGATATATAAACTGCATTTTGGTCAAATTTTCCATCCTCCTTATTGAATCCTAGAATGATTCCCTTGTCTGCGACAACCAATGCAAAGTCAAGAGCTTCCTCGAAGATCTTTACTGAAATTTCGCTTTTGGAATCCTTTTCAAACTTAAAGTTCCTGACAGCATCAATGAAAACATCTGAAACCCTCTTTTCTAAAATCAATTTGACATCCACATCGTTACTGAACCAATCATTCAGGAGGTCATTAATTTGAGGGTGCATAAATGGAAAGATGGTCTTAATAGATTTGGATCCTAAACTAAAGTCCTTAAATAATCGAATGACTTTGTAAATATCTAAATGATTTGCTTCAACTAGTTGAGAATCTCCTATATAGGACATATCCTTCAATGCATTTATTCCTAACTTGCTGATTTTATGGGAGTTCAAGAAATCAGCATTGCAATCGAAGAAATTAATTGACTTGTTCAGATAAAAGATATTTGTCAAAATCATTTTAGAGGAGTTGGTCAAATAATAAACATCATTCTTATTTATTACATAATTCTTATTTTCCAAATCTGAAATGTTTATGGAAATGGAACTATTGTTCAAACCGGTCTTTTCATGGATTTCCTTTAATGTGTGAGGAGATTTGTAGAGACAATACAAAATATCCAAACGGTTATCTGAGTTTGTCAGAAACTTAATTTCCTTTTGTATGTCCTTTATACGATTTGCATCATTATTGTTAAGCAATCTCATCCCTCGCATATAATATTAAAATCCATGCATAAAATAACCCATTATCGAAATACTTAATTTTAGACCAATATAAAATTAAAAAACATATAGTTCAAATTTATATTAAATCCCATATATAACTGCTAAGATAAAAAATATATTCAATCCCTCATAAACTAATCGAATAAAATACATATTCAATTCATTATATTATATTCTATTAAAATAAATATAAAAAATTTATGAAATTTGCCTGAATAAATGATTTGAAAAAATTAGAAAAATATTTTGAACAATAAAAGAAGGTGAGTTATATTACTTTTAAAAGTTAAATAAATAGAAAGTTATGAAAAATAAGAGGTGAATGGAAAACTTTCTAATTATCTAACTTTAGGTTGAGAAAAATTTTTAAGAGATACTTAAATTTTAAAGAAACTATTCGTCCAGTTTTGGAATACCAGTAATTCTGAGTCCTCCATAATGGGATCTGTATTTGATGTTTAATCCAATGAGAAGAGGAGTGATCTTTTCGATGATTCTGGATTTTTCCAAAATACCTGTATCAATGGTTCTTACACCTGGAATCTTATTGATGATTTCGGCTGCAACCTCTTTAGCTTCCTTGTCATCACCTGCAATCAAGCAGTCACAGTCAATGTCTTCTGGAATGTTTGCAAGGTGAGAATTGCTTATATTACAGAATGCACAGATTACCTTTGCGCCAGTACCTTCAAGGATTTTAGCAGTACGCTCAGCAGCTGAGCCTTCCATTAAGTCAATGAATCTGAATGGCTTTCCGCCGATTGCAGTTTCCAATGGCACGGTAGCATCTAAAATAATCTTATCATTACAAAACTCTTTAATGCTTTCGAGGGTTGGTTTTTGTGCTACTAAAGGTACAGTAATGATCAATACATCCCCTTCCTTTGCCGCATCTTCATTGGACATTCCTCTAATTTCAGCAATGGAATAATCCTTCAATTCTTCAATAGTCTCTTCTACAATTTGCAATGCCTTTTCTTCCTTACGGGAGCCAACAATAACAGGTTCACCTGCTAAAGCTAACCTTTTTGCAATACCTAGACCTTGAGGTCCAGTTCCACCAATAACACTAATCATAATATCACCAAATCTATAAATAAATTATTAGATTCTGGAATTAACCCAAATCTTAATTTTTAAATTATATGGAAGTCCAACCACCATCAACACAAATTAATTGACCGGTTGTGTAGCTTGAATTGTCAGATGCCAAGTAAATGAAAAGAGCATCCAACTCCCCAGGAGCTCCAACTCTGCCCATTGGACAGTATGCTCCAATCACTTGTTCAAATTCAGGCTGTTCAAGCAATTCCTGAGTCATTTCAGACATGAAGTATGCAGGACCTACTGCATTTACAGTAATGTTGTATGGAGCCCATTCAACAGCAAGGTTTTGTGTCAAGTTTTTAACTGCTCCTTTACATGAAGTGTAAGTACTGATTCCTCCTCCTGCAATGGCTACTTTGGAGTGGATGGAACCTAAGTTAATGATTCTGCCGGATTTTTGTTCAACCATATATTCTCCAACAGCTTTGCACATGTAGTAAATACCGCTTAAGTCGATTTTAACGTGTTTATCCCATTCTTCAACGCTTTGTTCAAGAACAGGCTTTACATGACCTACACCAGCTGCATTTACTAAAATATCAATTTTGCCGAATTCATCAATTACCTTCTTAACTGATTCTTGAATGTTTGCATAGTCACTTACATCAGTGACTGCATAGATTACATCAGTTCCGAATTCATCCTTGATTTCATCTGCAACTGCTTTCAATTTCTCTTCACGTCTTGCAAATAATGCAACCTTTACGCCTTGGCTTGCATATGCCTTTGCAATCTGAACACCTAAACCAGAGGATCCTCCAGTAATTATAGCAACTTTGTCTTTTATATCAAAATAGTTTTTCATTTAAAAGTCTCCTTTAATTTTAAATTTAAAAATCGTTTTCTTAATAAAAAAAAAAAATAACAAAATAAAAATTAATTAAAA
>SUTG01000076.1 GCA_015063035.1 Methanobrevibacter olleyae | reverse complement strand
TTTTATCTAATCGGCCTAAACTAACAGAGGAATGGCCTGTTTGCCATAATATTTGATTATAAAAAAGAATCCTTTGCAATGCCTCTTCAAAGTGTTCTGCAGGAGCATCAATCATATTTTCAAAATAACGAGCAAATTTAGCCCTATCATTATGATTGGAATTTCTTAATTTCTTTATTATCCTATAAATGAATAATTCAACACCATCCAATGCATCCAATTGATTTTTAATAAAATCAGAACTTAAATCACGAGCAAACCCCCGTCCTGACTTAGGATGGAAATAGAATTCATTATATGAGTAAACGGAACTGTGAAGAAACTTTGAATAATCCGGAGAAATGCCGTTTATTATTTTTCCATCAAAATTCAGATTTTTCAATTCATCCAAAAAGTATATGAATCCCTCTTTAGGAATATCGATTTCCACTTTTCTGAAAAGATTCTTTATCTGAATCCCTTTATTGAATTTAGAGGAGGAAATGTAAAAATTGTGCATATTTGAAGCCAAATATGAAGTTGCCTTTTCCCTATTTCCAAACCTTCTGTTTAGTTTATTGAAAGTGGATGAATAAATGACAGGCCTACTATTAACTGAACCTTCCTTTGATTTACGTCCAGTAAAGCTTTTAATATTATCAAATAGACCCATGATTGAACTCCTAAAGTATTATTAAAAATGAAAAAATTAGATAAATTTATTACTATAATACTATTTATAATTCTTTTATAAAATAGTTATAGTTTTTAGTGGAAAAAATGAAAAAATAAATTTTTTATTTATGTAATGAACTGAATAATTTACAGATAATTTTAAAGCTGAAATCATTTAATGAAATGAATTTTATTCCTAAGTTAATTAAAATGTTTTGTATTAACGGAATATGGTATAATCGAACAAAGATGCCATATCTTTTATAATATTTATTAAATTTTCTAAAAAGCTTTAATTTATTATCACAGCCACAGTCAGTCAATAATAACCACTTTGTAAATCCGATTAACATTTCAGATTCAAAATTCTTAAAGATTTTTTCATTTTCTTCCAAATAAATGAAAATATTATTTAATCCATTGGAAAATTTTATCAAATTTTCTTTTTTGAAATCTTGGGAAGTTGATTTGTCTTCACCTTCAGTTCTTATATGGTAATTATATCCATAAAAATCGTTTAGGAAAATTATTTTATTTGCATTGCTATAAGCTTGTAGATTGAAATATACATCTTCATACAATGTGCCTGTTGGAAAATGAATGTTATTTTCTAAAAACAAACTTTTCTTATAGATTTTATTCCATATCAACATTGATGTTGTAGATAATAACGATTCATCATCTTCAATAGAATTTAAAATGATTAAATTGTCTTTATTATCTAAAATAGAATGGTATTTTGATATTTTCCCACCATAAATGTCATAGTTTCTGCAAGTGACAATTTCTGCATTGTATGATACAATTGTTGAATACATTTTTTCACAGAAAGTCTCTTGATAAGTGTCATCATTATCCAAGAACATTATATATTCTGAAGAAGCGCTTTCTATCCCAATATTACGAGGTCTTGATGGAGATCCACTGTTTTCTTCTAAAAAAATAGATTTGACATTTGTATAATTAGAACATAATTCCTCTAAAATGGATTTTGTATTGTCTGTTGAATTATCATCCACTAAAATAAGTTCAATGTTTTCAAAACCAATGGTTTGGTTTTTTACAGATTCAATAGCATCCAATAAATAATTTTCAGCATTGAATGTTGGGATGATAATACTTAACCTATAACCGTTCATTTTATCTCCATTAAGATTAAATTTCAAAATTATCTATTAAACAAAATTTCTACAAATTAAATTATATTCTTTTTATATTAGTTTATAAGTTTAACTATGAAGTGAACATGTGTTTCTTTTTAAAGTAACATTTAAAAATTATTAATGTTACATATTATAAATATAGAAAGAAAATAGAATATTGTGATTAAATGAGTCAAATACAAACTTTATTTAAAAATGTCAGCTGGGTTACTGTATCCCAAGTGATAACAAATATTTGTGCATTTTTATGGACAATATTGATTGCACGTTATCTTGGGGTTAGCGATTACGGAACCCTCTCATTTGTTATTTCATTTACTATCCTTATTGGAATGGGTACAGATATTGGAATGACCACTTTCACCACTCGTGAATTGGCTCAAGATCACTCTAAAACTAAGAAATTCACAAATAACTTGATTATTTATAAAATACTGCTTTCAATACTTTTATGCATTTTTACTGTCCTAATAGTCTATTTACTAGGTTATAGTAACATTGTTGTGGAATTGACATTGATAATGTTTATTGAAGCTAGTTTCGTGACTATGTTTAATTTTATCAATGGTGTTTTCCAAGCTCATGAAACACTTAAAACACCATCAATTGGGATTATAATATATAGTTTATCTTTATTGAGCTTGATTTTCATCATAACCTTATTGAACATGGGAATAATTGCTGTTGCTGTTGCATATGCTATTGCTTATCTATTAGGCATAATATATGTCTCAAATAAACTTATAAAAGAATTCGGATTTCCAAAATTTGAAATGGATTTGTCTTTTTGGAAAGAAGCAACTATCAAGTCATTGCCTTTCGGATTAACTGTGTTCTTTTATACAATCTATTTCTCAATAGATGTTGTAATGATATCCTGGCTTGCAGGAGATTATGCAACAGGATTATACAATTCTGCATACAAGGTCATTTCAGTATTTACAGCATTCTATGTAATCTATCAATATGTGATATTCCCATTGATGAGCAAACTGTATACTGAAGATACAAACTTGCTTAAAATTAGTTTTGAACAGTCATTTAAGTATTCATTATTAATCCTATTGCCAATCATCATAGGAGTTTACTTCTACTCCCCATACATAATAAATCTGATTTATACAAGCGAATTTGCTCTTGCATCTGTTCCTATGCAAATATTGATCTGGACTGTTGTATTCCTATTCATTAATGGTGTGGCAACATCCTTACTGAATTCAATTGGAAAAGAATTTGATGTAACAAAGATTTACGTCATTGCAGCTATTTTCAACATTGTTGTGAATTACATTTTAATCCCAGAATACACTTATATCGGTGCATCAGTAGCTACTGTTTTAAGTGAAATATTGATTTTAGGATTGATGATGTATTCAATTTCAAAAACCGAATACAAACCGGACATCACCTTATTGAAAACCGTTGTAAAACTAGTAATCTGTGGAATAATCTTAACAATCGTATTATATTTAATAAATGTATCTCTCTACTTAGCAATCCCTATTGGATTAATAGTTTATATCATAGCATTATTCTTAACTAAATCCATAGATGACACTGATAAATACATTGTTAAAGAGTTATTGGGAAAATAATTAATAGGTGAACCATATGAAAAAAATACATGTTTGTAAAATATGTGGTAAAGAAACTCAAGGGAACATTGTTACCATTAAAGAGCATATGATTGGAACTCATGATGAATTCGAATATGTTGAATGTGAACATTGCAAATCTTTAGAATTAATAAATATTCCTGAAGATATGGGAAAATACTATGGAGAGAGTTATTATTCTTTTAAAAATTATAATAAATTATCCGATTTTATTATGAAACACTTAAAAAATTCTTATTTTAAAAGTGATATTATAGGAATATTAATGAAGTTATTTATCAAAGACCATCATGAATTATATACATTAATCTCAAAAATGTTCAAAGAGGAAAAAATAGGTTATAATTCCGAGATTCTAGATATAGGATGTGGAAGCGGAACTTTTTTATACGAATTATCCAACATTGGATTTAAACATCTGAATGGAATGGAACCATTTATTGAAGAAGAAATTAAAGAAGAAGGATTTGCGATTTATAAAAGTTTTTTAGATGATTTTAATCCAAATAAAACATATGACTTAATTTTTATGAAAGATAGCTTAGAACATATGGAAAATCCATTTTTAAGTTTGAAAAAAACTACTAAATTAATGAAAAAAGAAGGTTATTTAATTATCACAATTCCTATCAAATCAGAATATTTTTATAATTTATATGGGGAGAATTGGTTCCAATTAGATGCACCAAGACATTTCATAACATTTAGTTTAAATGGATTTGAATCAATGATAGAAAAATTGAAATTGAATTTAGAAGAGATAGTTTTCGATTCAAACCCCTATGCATTTATAATTAGTGAAGATTATATTAAAGGAAACGACATGTATTCTGAAAACTCATTTGCTACAAAAAATCTTTTTAAAAATGAATTTCGTAAAAGATTAAAAAAAGTTAACATAGAAAAATTAAATAAAAAAACAACTTATTATGGATTAAATTCTTTGATTAAAGAATTAAATAAAAATCAAAACTCCGAACATGCCATTTTTTTATTAAGAAAATAAGCTTTATAAATTAGAAAAATTGCATCAATTTTATTAATATGTCCCATTGATTAGCAATAACTATTGGATTAATAGTTTAAATCATAGCATTATTATTAACTAAATCCATAGAGGACACTGATAAATACATTGTTAAAGAGTTATTGGGAAAATAAAAATAAAAAAAGAATGCTTAACGTCTCATATCCTTATTAAGCAAACCCATATAAATATGAACATAAGCCCATCTTACAATAGCCCTCTTAACTATCCACATATGAACATTAAGTCTTAAACCATTAACCTTTAACTCGGATTCCTTAACCTTAAGGTCTTGCTTATCCATCCATACATCAAAGAGACGTTCTGTTAAAAATCCGTAAATTCTTTTTTGATAATCATCATAACCAGTCATATCAACTCTTTTTTCAACTTCAGCAAGAATTGGAAACACCCATTCACAATAAGGGTCTATGACTTCTTTTTTTGCTATAAACATATTGTAGTAATAAAGATCCTTTCCATTCACTACCTTTTTATAACTATCAAGATACTCTGGACATTGTTCTCCTATTACCTCTTCACACAAATCTAGATCTTTAGCATAATTCCAATGGTCAT